>CAMYVI010000148.1 GCA_947302185.1 uncultured Lachnospiraceae bacterium | reverse complement strand
AAAAATGATCGTATTTGCCCAGCACAATGTCTTTCAGGATCCTCCGTTCGGCAAGCTTGATCTCATCAGCTGCCGCAACCTGCTGATTTATTTCCAGACCGTACTCCAGAGGAACCTGTTCGCCATTTTCCATATGGCGCTCAACGACCGCGGATATCTGTTCCTCGGCCGTTCCGAGTCAGTCATCAATTATGACGACGTGTTCCGGGTTGTCTGTGCAAATGAGAAAATATTTGTCCACAACGCCTCCGGAAAAGCACCGTCCCACGACCGCATCAACTACGCTATGCAGGCAGTGGACATGCCGATTCTTCCGATCGAACAGGTACGGCAGGAATCCAAAGATGTCCAATACAGTCCGAGCGAACTGGACACTTCCATATTCGAAGCCCTCATGCCGGCTACCCTGCTGGTAAACGAGAACAATGAGCTGACGCGGACATATGGAGACTGCTCGAAACTGATTTCCATGCCGACGGGTGCTGTCACACTTGATGTATTTGCCCTGCTCAGGAACGATTTAAGGATCGCCGTATCAACTGCCCTCAAGGAAAGCCGTGAAAAACAGGATCGCGTGGGTTACGTAAAAATTCCTGTCCTCCTGGAAGATTCTCCGGAGTATATATCCGTCCTCGCGGAGCCTGTCAAGGACAAGACCGGAGTTAATACAGGCTATACGGCTCTTGCATTCGTACGCGGCACACAGCCGATCGAAGGCACGATGCAGGAGTATCAGATTGAAACCGCCGCGGCTCGCAGAATATCCAATCTTGAACACGATCTGAAAGTGACACAGGATAACCTGCGGCAGACCGTATCCGAGCTCGAATCCGTGAACGCGGAACTGCAGGCAGCAAACGAAGAGCTTCTGACCGCAAATGAAGAACTACAGAGTTCCAATGAAGAGCTCCAGTCCGTGAATGAAGAGCTCTATACCGTCAACTCCGAATACCAGTCCAAAGTATCGGAGCTGGCAGGACTCAATGATGACCTTGCCAATTTCCTCTCGACTACGCTCGTGGGGATCCTGATGGTCGACCGCGATCTCAATATCCGGAAGTTCACCGAATATGTAGCGTCCGAATTCAGCATCGCCGACCAGGATGTCGGTCGATCTCTGAGATATATTTCATATTACTTTGTCACGATCGATCTGATATCTATCTGCAGAGACGTGCTGCATACCATGAAGCCGGTCGAGTGCAATTGCGCTTCCATCGGCGGGAAGACTTATCTGCTTCGAATCGCCCCGTATCGTGTACAGAGTATCAGCGAAATGCTTCCGGATACCTCGTCGACGTCAGTAAGGGTCAAGGGACTTGTCATTACATTTGTCGATACGACAAAACAGATCGACGATCAGCAGCAGATTGAAGAAATGGCGAGAGCTCTTCGCGAAGCAGTCCGCTCCGGTCGGGAGAAAGAAACTTTTCTTTCTCATATGAGTCATGATATGAGGACTCCAATGACTGCCATCTTCGGTCTCACACAACTGAGTCTGGAAGACAAAACACTTTCAGAACCGATACGCGACAATCTGGAGAAGATCCATGCGTCAAGCCGGTATCTTATGGATCTTATCGAAGAGATTCTTGAGACGAGCCGGATCAATGCGGGCAAGATCGTAACGGTCAGCCACGCTGTTCAGGAAGATGCTCTGCTGGAAGATATCCGGACAATCATCGGCGAGCGGGCGCGGGAAGCCGGTCTGACTTTCCATTACATAATCCACGGATGCAAGAGCCTCCATGTCCTCATGGATCCGGGACATGTTGAACGCATCCTGATGAACCTGCTCAGCAACGCCGTCAAATTCACTCCGACCGGCGGCATAGTCCGCATGGAAGTAAATGTGCACTACACCGAAACAGATGCAGAGCATATGTATATCATCAGTGATACCGGGAAGGGAATCAGCGCTGAATTCCAGAGCAAAATGTTCATGCCTTTCGAACAGGATACGAGTGATGACGAGTCAGCGGAAGGCACGGGTCTCGGTCTCTATATCTGCAAGAGCCTGATCGATCTTCTCGGAGGCACTATTTCCTGCCGAAGCATTCTCGGGCAGGGTACGGAATTCAGAGTTAACCTGTCGTATCCGCTTGCGACAAATGAGCAGATTGCATTAAGCAATCGGCGCAATGTATCATATTCCGACAAGACACTGTCGGGTAAATGCATTCTTCTGGCTGAAGATACCCGCATCAACGCCGAAGTCATTATAAAAATGCTGGATCGTAAAGACATTCATGTTGAGCTCGCTCGTGACGGTCAGGAAGCAGTGGAACTGTTCCTACGTCAGGGATCGTATCACTATCAGGCCATTCTGATGGATATCATGATGCCTGTGAAAAACGGTCTGGAAGCGGCTCGTGAAATCCGAAAGACCGGATCTGTCTACGCGCGGACCATACCGATCATTGCCCTGACTGCGGATGTACAGTCGGAGACAGAAAGCCGCTGCCTGAATGCCGGAATGAACGCGTACCTCTGCAAACCGATCGACCCGGACAAGCTGTTCAATACACTTTACACGGAATTCACAAAGGTAAACGATGACAGACTGATTGAGAATCTGTTCAAACCTGAAGAGTAGGAGGCTTGATGAATACTATTTTGAGTGAGCTTGACGCCTGGGGATGTGATGTGACCGGCGCACTAAAGCGCTGTTTCGGGGACACGGAATTCTACCTGCGATGGGTGAAAGAATTCGGCTCAGATCCGGGTTTTGAAAAACTCGACCGCGAGCTTCAGATGAAAAAATACACAGATGCCTTCCGGACCGCTCACGGTCTCAAAGGGGATTCCGGAATGCTGGGTCTTACACCGCTGTTTCTTTCAATCTGTCCGTTGGTGGAGGATCTGAGAAATGAAAGGCTTGACAGTCTTGACGAAGATTACGGACATGTTAAGTGTGAGTATGAAAAATATGTGGATATCCTGAGACATGAATAATTTATAAAGACTGTCACATCAGGCATTGCCGCCACAGTATACAGCAGACATTCGTAAACAGTGTCAGCTATATGCTGTGGCGGCATGTTTTCACGCGTCAGCACCGAAAAATACATACTGTGAAAAATGTAGCTGGGGAGAAAAGATAATCTATGATATAATGTCCCTTGTATCTCATCCGGAGGGGATTTGATTCCCGCAGTTAATTTGAAAATAACCATGACAGAAAAAGAAAAAAGAGACGCGGGCCTCATTTATGACGCCAACTATGACGAATATCTCCTGGGCGAAATGACTCAGGTGCAGAATTTGTGCTTCAAATACAATTCTACTGCTCCCGGCGATCCCGATAGAGATCGTCTTATCAGAAATATCCTGGGAAAAGCGGGAGAAAATATCACCATACGTTCTCCTTTCTATTGCGACTACGGGTATAATATAGAAGTCGGGGATAATTTTTTCGCAAACTTTAACACGATCATCCTCGACGGTGCCCGCGTCACATTCGGAGATAATGTCTTTATCGCACCGAACTGCGGTTTCTATACAGCCGGACACCCCATCGATTTCCCGAGGCGGAACGCCGGACTTGAATACGCATGGCCCATCAAAGTCGGTGACAATGTCTGGTTCGGAGCAGGCGTTTCGGTCATGCCCGGCGTCACGATCGGAAGCAACGTCGTGATCGGAGCAGGCAGCATTGTCACGAAAGATGTTCCGGACAATGTAATTGCCGTCGGAAATCCCTGCAGGGTCCTGAGAGAAATCACTTCCGAGGAGCTGACACGTGATTATACGTGGAAGAAAACGGATTCAAATGATACAAATGAACTGCAGGCACAGACCAAAAACATTTTCAGAGGTATAGAATTCCTGCCTCACGGTCAGGCAAAAGATACGCTGACAGACGGCTGCATCGTTCTCGAAGGCGGTGCGTTCCGCGGCCTCTACGGTGAAGGCGTACTCGATGTTCTTATGGAAGAGGATATTAATTTCCGGACTGTAATAGGAACATCCGCCGGTGCGCTGAACGGAATGAATTATGTGTCCGGTCAGATCGGTCGCTCTGCCCGCCTGAATCTCACCTATCGTCATGACAGCCGCTATGTAGGCATGAAGGCTTTCCGAAAGAACCAGGGGCTGATAGGTTTCGATTTTGCATATAACGACTATGAGAAGATCGATCCTCTGAACCGCGAGCGTTTTTTCGATGCCCGCAGACAATACGTTGCCGTTACGACCGATTATCCGTCCGGAAAGACGCGATACTTTGACCGCGACGAATGCAGCGATATTTTTCAGGCTATCCGGGCGTCTGCATCCATGCCGTTCCTCTCAAGGCCGGTAGAAGTTGAGGGCGAACACTTTCTTGACGGAGGGTGCAGCTGCAAAATCGCGATTGACTGGGCGCTTGACAAAGGCTTTGAAAAAATCGTTGTTGTGCGGACACGCGATACCGCATACAGGTACGACCTGTCCAAAAATAACTCAGCCGTGATGGCCAGAAGATTCTATCATAAGACACCGGAATTTGCAGAGATACTCGCCTCTTCAAACGAAGCTTACAATAAATTGGCAGACCGGCTCGATATGCTTCACAGTGCAGGACGCATTTTCATGATTGCTCCTTCCGTGCGACCGACAGTCTCAAGGGTGGAAAGCAATATGGATAAGCTGGGAGAACTCTACTATCTCGGCTACAACGATATGAGGGAACAGCTTCCCGCATTGAGGGCATATCTGAGATAATCTTCATTTTTCTTATTCTGCGTCAAGAAGAGATTATACTTTTTACATTTGCAACTCAATTATCTATAAACAGGAATACAATAGGTGAATAAAATGGCGGAATTTGTCCTGAGCTGCTGCTCTACAGCCGATCTTTCGGCAGAATTTTTCGAAAAGAGAGATATCAGATATATATGCTTTCACTTTGAAGTCGATGGGCATACTTATCCCGATGATCTCGGCATTTCCATCCCGTTCAAAAATTTTTATCAAATGATGCGCGACGGCGCCATGACCAAAACGTCACAGGTCGCCGTCGGAGAATACGAAGAGTATTTTGAAACCTTTCTGAAAGAGGGGAAAGATATTCTTCATCTCACTCTGAGTTCGGGAATATCCGGCACCCTTAACTCTGCGGTACTGGCTGCACAGGATCTGCGCGACCGCTATCCCGAGAGAAAGCTCTATGTTGTAGATTCACTGGCTGCCTCTTCCGGCTATGGCTTAATGATGGATCAACTGGCTGACCTGAGGGATCAGGGAATGAATATTGACGAACTCCGTGACTGGGCCGAGAATAACAGATTGAAATGCCAGCACTGGTTCTTCACATCGGATCTTACTTACCTGATCCGCGGCGGCAGGGTCTCAAAGGCTTCCGGAGCGATAGGACAGCTTCTCAATATATGCCCGCTCCTCAATGTGGATTACAAGGGAAAGCTTATAGCCAGAGAAAAGCATCGCGGAAAGAAAAAAGTAATCCACGCCACAGTCCAGAAGATGCTGCTTCACGCTCAGAACGGTTCGGAGTATTCGGGCAAATGCTTCATCTCACAGTCCGACTGCTATGAAGATGCCCGGACAGTCGCCGATGCGATTGAACTTGCTTTCCCGAAACTCAAGGGCAAAGTCCGGATATTTGATATCGGAACGACAATAGGAAGCCATACAGGTCCCGGAACAGTAGCTCTGTTCTTCTGGGGCGACGATAGAATAGATTAAATTCAAGAACCTTGCGCACATATCTCACGGCTAAAGTCACGAGTATTGCGCGTACCCTAAAAGAGGACTGCTGCATCTGTCCGATGGAGCAGTCCTCTTTGCTGTCTGAAGCATCTGTTTGATGTTAACAGGATTAAGTGTGCGCAGCGGAAAGCGCTTACGAGCTTCGCACGTCGAGGCAGAAACGCCGAGGCGTTCTTAAACTTAAGCATATACAATAACTGCTACCAGTTCCACGACCTCATCTGTTTTATTGGCGATACCGTGGCCTGTTCCGGTGGGACAGATGGTCACGTCGCCGGCCTGAATTGTTTTGAGCTCACCGCCGTCATTGTATTCGGCCACGCCTTTCAGAATGTAGAAAAGCTCTGCATCCTTATCGTGTACATGATAACCGATGCTGCAGCCGGGGTTCAGTGTTATCTTTGAAAACAGGCGTCCTTTACCGTTAAGTTCCTCGGGTCCCTTGATAAAATGGGTCAGCTGTACAGTGCCGTCGCCGTCACGCATATGTTCCTTGTATTCGATATTGAATTCTTCCGGTTTCCTGATCATGAGAAATACCTCCTTTATTGGTTTCCTATATATTATCATAATTTGATCGTTCAGCGAATCGAAAACGAACCGCATAGCGGTATTTAATCTCTGACGCAGAATTCTCGTGACTTAAGTCGTGAGATGAATGCGC
>CAMYVI010000147.1 GCA_947302185.1 uncultured Lachnospiraceae bacterium | reverse complement strand
CTTTATAGAGAATAATACTTTTCGAAACATTCAGGCAGCGTGCATTAACTTAAATGACGGAGCTTCCTATAAAACCGACACAGCATTCAGCGAAGCGGTCATTAACCTGAATCTAATGGAAAACGCAGCGGGACTTGCACGTGAAAACAGAAATTATTCTGCTGTTATGGTCGGAAACGGCTGCAAAATCAACATGTGGAAGATCAGAATGCACCTGCAGGAGTATCCCGGCGGAAGTCACGAAGTACACGGCGTTCTTCTTAATAATGCAGCCGGAGGAAGCATTCTCTCCAAGAACATTATCCACGGAGGCGATGTCGGTATCTATCTGAAAGAAACACACGATGCCTCTGTCTATTCCAACGAAATAAAATGGACAAAAAGGTTCGGAAGTTATTGTGTAAGAAGCAATAAAATCGAAATGACCGGAAACCTGTTCATGAGCAACAGTGCCTGCGGCATCTTATTAGAAGACTGCAATAACGTGAAGACGTGGCGCAATTCGGCATTATGGAACGGTACAAAAGATCTCTGGCTGATACGATGCAGCCGGGTTGATGGATTGAATTCTTTCAACGCAAACTCTTTTGATTCGAAAGACAGCAGTCAGGTATGTCAGAAATACATTCAGGGAGATATTAACTTTGATGGCTATCTTTCAGTCCAGGATTTACAGCTTTTGTCAAGATATGTAGCAAATCCCGACGCAGCCCTGCGTTCGGAAAGCTACATGGGAGATATAAATGTTGACGGCAAACTGTCTTATGACGATGTGAATGTGATGTCCCGAAGAATCGTTAACTGATCAAAGCATGATTGTTCCGGGAAACTGCAAATGCAGTTCAGGTAACCCTTAAATAACTCATTCAAATATCTACTTTCTTTTTTCAGACAAAACGTATATAATACCTTTGAATATCGTCTGAAAACGATTTCTTTTACAGGATATGGAGGTAAAGTATATGAAAGGACGCATAAAGACCGAGTACGGCGAAGTTACTGTAAGCTCCGATGTAATTGCTACGTATGCGGGTTCTGTGGCTGTCGGCTGCTTCGGCATCGTTGGCATGGCGGCGATCAGCATGAAGGACGGCCTTGTACACCTTCTGAAAAAGGACAGCCTGAAATATGGTATCAACGTGAAGATAGAAGAGAACAGGATTTCGCTGGTCCTACATTGTATAGTTTCCTACGGTGTCAATCTTCTGGCCATGTCCGACAATCTCGAAGAGAGTGTCCGTTATAAGCTGGAGCAATTCACCGGTATGACCGTTGAGCATATCGACATTCTGATTGACGGTATTCGTGTGATTGATTGATTCGGGAGGATAAGAAGTGAGTACACATTTAATAGACGCGGTTATGCTCCGGAAAATGTTTCTTTCCGGCGCCAAGAACCTCGAAATAAAGAAAAACTGGATCAACGAGCTGAATGTTTTCCCTGTTCCTGACGGTGACACGGGCACTAACATGACCCTGACTATCATGTCCGCCGCCACCGAAGTCAATAAGCTCACGCACCCCAATATCGACGAACTTGCAAAAGCGATATCAGCCGGTTCGCTGCGTGGTGCAAGAGGAAATTCAGGCGTTATTCTTTCCCAGCTCCTCAGAGGTTTTACCAAGGTCATTCGCGATTACAATGATATAGACGGCGAAACGATTGCCCTTTCATTCCAGAAGGCAGTGGAAACTGCCTATAAGGCGGTCATGAAGCCGAAAGAAGGAACAATCCTGACTGTTGCCAGAGCCATGGCCGACAAGGCTGCAGAGATAGAAGATAAGTCTGACCTCGCAGAATTCTTTGAAGCCATACTGAAGGAGGGAGACGAAGCTCTTGCCAGAACACCGGAGATGCTCCCCGTTCTCAAAGAAGCAGGCGTAGTCGATTCCGGCGGACAGGGTCTTATGACAGTTCTGCACGGAGCGGTCGATGCTTTTAACGGTCTGGAGATAGAGCTTAATTTTGAAGCACCCGAAGTTCATCTTCGCACGGTCTCACAGCCGATCAGCACAGATGAAATAACATTCGGCTACTGTACCGAGTTCATAGTCAAGTTAGATAAAGAGTTCACTGAAGAAGACGAGGACAACATGAAATCATACCTCGCTTCCTTAGGAGACAGTCTTGTATTTGTAGCCGGTGATGATATCGTTAAGGTACATGTACACACAAATCATCCCGGAAAGGCATTTGAAAAAGGTCTTGAATACGGACAGCTCACACGCATGAAGGTCGACAATATGCGTGAAGAGCACCAGGAAAGATTGTTTAAATCCGAAGAAGTTCAGGCAGCACGTGATTCTGAGCTCGCCGCGAAAAAAAAGGCAGAGGAAGCGAAACAGGAGGAGCCGAGAAAAAGGACTGCATTTATCTCAGTGACAATCGGCGACGGCCTTTCTGAATTATTTAAGCAGTTGGGCGTGGATGTCCTTATTCAGGGCGGACAGACAATGAATCCCAGCACCGACGACATGCTGAACGCAATTTCGGAAGCTCACGCTGAAAATGTATTCATTCTGCCGAATAACAAAAATGTCATTTTAGCAGCAAATCAGGCACAGGAACTCACTACGGACTGCAATGTGTTCGTTATTCCAACGAAAACTATCCCGCAGGGCATAACAGCAGTCGTAAGCTTTGTTCCCGAAAAATCTCCGGAAGACAATGCGGCCGATATGACCGAAGAAATTGAGTCCGTAAAAACAGGCGAAGTCACATATGCTGTCAGGGATACAAAGATAGACGGAGTAGAGATAAAATCCGGTGATATCATGGGAATCGGTGACAACGGAATCCTTGCGGTCGGTACCGATATATCCGATGTAGTCATGGACATGTTGTCAAAAATCACCGATGAAGACTCCGAACTGATCAGTATATATAACGGTTCGGACTATTCCGAAGATGACGCCGAAGCGCTTTGCGAAAGGATCCAGGAAGCTTATCCCGATGTGGATGTAGAGGTCAATAACGGCGGACAGCCAATCTATTACGTGATTCTCTCTGTTGAGTAGTCTGACCTGCAGAACTTCCGAAACGTTCTTGAAGATTAATTTTTCAGCTGCCGTATGCATTACCTGACGGAATGCATACGGCAGCTTTTGAGTATATAATATGCAATTGACCGAATTAAAAGGAATAGGACCTAAAACCGAAGAACTTTTTTCCAGAGTCGGCGTGTACAGCGTCGAATCTTTAAAGGAGTATTATCCCGTTCATTATGACGAGTACACCGAGCCGGAAAGCCTGGATTCCCTTTCACCGGGGAAGAAGAGTGCAATTTCCGTAACGGTGACCGAACGGATATCCATGTATACGGGCGGAAAAGTGACGGTTATCTCACTTGATGTTCATGACAGTACAGGAAAAATCCGCCTTATATGGTATAATTCTCCATTCATCAGATCTGTCGTTAAAAGAGGATCCCAGTATGTATTCAGAGGCAATGTAAACTCCAAACATGGCACACTTGTCATGGAACATCCGGAGATTTTTTCTCCCGAACAATACAGTTCCAGACTCAGAACTCTTAATCCGGTTTACGGACTGACCAAAGGTCTGTCCAATAACACAGTCATAAAATGCGTGAAGAAGGCATTTGATACTACCGGATATGGGACTGAATATCTGTCTCCACAATTTGTCAGAGCACTTGATCTCATGGACAGAGAGACGGCTGACAGATATATTCATTTTCCGCCTGATCACGATAGTCTTGTCCGCGCAAGGAGCCGGCTTGCTTTTGATGAATTCTTTCTTTTTATTCTTGCCATAAGACAGCTGAGAGACAAAGACGGTGAAAATAAATCTGATTACAGACTGCCGGAAACATGGCTCACTGAAGAAGTCATTGAGAAACTGCCTTACCGTCTTACCGGGGGGCAGTTGAATGTATGGCACGAAATCGAACAGGACCTGTCTTCGGGACGCATAATGTCGAGACTTGTGCAGGGAGATGTAGGCTCCGGCAAGACGATTCTCGCTTTCCTTGCCATGATCATGACGGCTGCCGCAGGTTACCAGAGTGTCCTTATGGCTCCCACGGACGTTCTTGCAAGACAGCATTATGAGAAGCTTTCAAAAATGTGCAGGAACATGAATCTCAACTCTGTTCATCCCATCCTTCTCACAGGATCGCTGAACACCGGGGATCGACGCAGGGCGCTTTCAGATATATCATCCGGCAACGCTAACGCTGTCATCGGTACGCATGCACTTATTCAGAACTCCGTAAAATACCGGAACCCGGCTCTCATCATAACAGATGAACAGCACCGATTCGGCGTTTATCAGAGACAGGCTCTCGCCGACAGAGACCATCGTCCGCATATGATGGTCATGTCAGCAACGCCGATTCCGAGAACTCTCGGAGTCATATATTACGGCGATCTGGATATTTCCATACTTGATGAACTGCCTTCCAGAAGGCTTCCTATTAAGAATTGTGTCGTCGATCCGACATGGAGGCCGAATGCCGTGAAGTTTATCAGGAAGGAGATAGAAGCCGGCCATCAGGCCTACATCGTATGCCCTATGATCGAACCTGCAGAAGATCTGCAGGCTGAGAATGTCATTGAATATACTGCGAAAATAAGAAACTGCTTACCGGGGATCACAATAGAACCGCTGCACGGGAGAATGAAACCTGCAGAAAAGAACGCTGTCATGACGGATTTCGCAGACGGGAAAATTCAGATACTTATTTCCACAACAGTCATAGAAGTCGGAGTAGACGTCCCGGGCGCCACAGTCATGATGATAGAAAATGCCGAGCGCTTCGGGCTTGCCACACTGCATCAGCTACGCGGCAGAGTCGGAAGAAGTGATCTGCAATCCTACTGTATTTTCATGACCGGACAGCAGAGCAAAGATGTAATGGAGAGACTTGAAATCCTTGGACGGTCCAATGACGGATTTGAAATAGCCGAAAAAGACTTTGAACTGAGAGGACCCGGAGATCTCCTGGGAATCCGTCAAAGCGGAGAGGCTTCTTTTCGTATAGCTGACATACAGCGGGACAGAGATATTCTGAAGAAAGCGGGAGATCTTGCGGCAGTAATAATGCATGATGATCCCGGTCTGATTTCTCCCGAACACGAATTGCTTCGTACAAAGCTCAAACAGTATATGGACGCTGAAAATCGAACAGCAGCACTATAAATATCGTCAAATCGATGAATTTCACCAAAATATATTGCTTGATTTTGTAGAATTTGCTATAATAATATTGATATCGACATTCAAATATCATTTTAATAAGCAATTTAAGGGGTGTGACATGAACGTAGGAATCATAGCTCATAACAGCAAAAAAACGCTTATAGAGGATTTCTGCATTGCATATAAGGGAATCCTCTCCAGACACGACATTTATGCGACAGGAACAACCGGGCGGAGAATAGAAGATGTGACCAATCTCCATGTTCATAAGTTCCTTCCGGGTTCTATCGGCGGCGATAAACAATTCACGGAAATGATTGAGAGAAATGCGATGGATATGGTCATTTTCTTCTACAATCCGAATATGATCGATCCGAAAGACCCGGATGTCAGCACCGTCGTGACGGCGTGTGACCGGAATAATATCCCCGTTGCCACCAACATAGCAACAGCCGAGCTTCTTGTTCTGGGTCTCGGAAGAGGAGATCTTGACTGGCGGCTCAGCATGAAAAGCAGTGACGTATCATGAGAGTAATAGCCGGAACAGCGCGGTCCATGCCTCTTCGAACGGTCAAAGGCATGGATGTGCGGCCGACAACTGACCGTACCAAAGAGACCTTGTTCAATATACTGATGCCCTGGATTCCGGGCTGCCGCTTTCTCGATCTTTATGCAGGAAGCGGGTCGATCGGTATCGAAGCTCTGAGCAGAGGATGTGCACATTGCACATTCATCGAAAAGACTCGCGCACATCAGAATCTGATTCTTGAAAATCTGGAGTTTACACATCTTACCGAGAATGCAAGGCTCATCAGAGGCGATGTCAATTCGATCCTTCCCGGATTAGAGTCAGAAGAACCGTATGATGTAATTTTTATGGATCCTCCTTTTGACCATGAACTTGAAAAAATAACGCTTGAATTGCTGGCACACAGCTCGATTCCCGCGAAGGATGGGCTTGTCGTAGTGGAAGCTTCCCCGCGAACGGATTTTTCGTATTTGCCTGATTTGGGTTACGAAATATTCAGGGAACGCCGCTATGGTCAAAGCCAGCATATTTTCCTGAAAAAGACGAGGTGATTCCCTTTTGATACACAGAGCAGTATACCCGGGATCGTTTGATCCGGTCACATATGGACATTTGGATATTATCCAGCGAGCAAGCGAGCAGTTTGATGAGGTTATCGTCGGAGTTTTGTTCAATTCGCAAAAAACTCCGTTGTTTTCCACTCAAGAACGTGTTAATATACTTAGGGAAGTCACGAAAAGTATCCCCAATGTGACAATTAAGTCATTCGAGGGACTTTCCGTGAACTTTGTTCGGGAATGTAACGCACAGGTCATAATAAGGGGTTTGA
>CAMYVI010000146.1 GCA_947302185.1 uncultured Lachnospiraceae bacterium | reverse complement strand
CGATGAGCCGACCAATCATCTGGACATAGTGTCGAGGGAAATCCTTGAAAGTGCGATCAATTCATATGCCGGAACACTTTTTTATGTCTCACATGATCGATATTTCATCAACCGTACTGCGGGCAGAATTCTCGACCTGACACACAAAACCCTGCTGAACTACATCGGCAATTACGACTATTATCTCGAGAAAAAAGACGATGTGGAGAAAGCAGGCCTGTCACCGGAGCACCTCGCAAAAAAAACCGATATTGAGACCGAGGCGAAGCTCGACTGGAAAGCACAGAAAGAAATCGCTGCCAAAAAGCGCAAGCGTGAAAATGACATAAAGAAGTGTGAACAGGAGATAGAGGATCTGGAAAAAGAGGATCTGGAAATTGACGCTCTGTTTGAGGACCCGAAAATATCCTGCGACCCTGACGAATGCACACGTCTGGGTAATCGAAAGGAACAAATTGCCTCGCGTCTGGAGGAACTATATCTGAATTGGGAAGAACTTCAGGAAGAAGAATAAGAACTGCGATCCGCAGTTTTATTTAGAGGGCTGCCGCACTGATGCGGCAGCCCTCTTTGCATTTCATTTCTTACAGCATTTTTTCAAGAGTCTTTCTCACAGCCAGGATAAAATCAAGTGTGGAAAGCTTCTTCGGATTCTTCAGTTCGGTAATGAGAACCAGGTCGCCTGTCATCTGACCGTTCTCAATCGTCTCGACTGTAGCCCTCTCAAGCTTATCTGCGAACTCGCAAAGCTCGGATATATCATCCAATTCGCCCCTCTTTCTGAGCGCCCCCGTCCACGCGAAGATCGTCGCAACCGAATTTGTCGATGTAAGCTCCCCGGCAAGATGCTTATAATAATGTCTCTGTACCGTTCCGTGTGCCGCCTCATACTCAAAATATCCCTTCGGGGATACGAGAACTGATGTCATCATGGCCAGTGAGCCAAAAGCAGATGAGAGCATATCCGACTGTACATCTCCGTCATAGTTTTTCAGCGCCAGGACAAATCCCCCCTCGCTCTTCATGAGACGCGCCACAACATCATCAATCAGTGTGTAGAAGTATGTAATTCCGGCTTTTTCGAATTTCTTCCTGAACTCTTCCTCATAAATGCGCTCAAAGATTTCTTTGAAATCTCCGTCATATATTTTGGAAATAGTGTCTTTTGTGGCGAACCACAGATCCTGCTTTACCGAAAGAGCATATGTAAAGCAGCTTCTCGCAAAGCTCTCTATAGATGCATCGAGATTATGCATGCCCTGAACTACGCCGGGACCCTTGAAATCAAAAATCGTCTGACGGGTCTCCGTTCCGTCCTCAGCCGTGAAAACGAGCTCGGCCTTTCCGGGTCCTTCAATACGCATCTCTGTATTCTTATAAACATCACCGTAAGCGTGACGGGCGATTGTAATGGGCTTTTTCCATTTGCTTACGACCGGATTGATACCATTTACCAGGATCGGTGCACGAAAAACGGTACCGTCCAGCATAGCGCGGATCGTGCCGTTCGGACTCTTATAGAGTTCCTTGAGATCATATTCCTTCAGGCGGGCGGCATTCGGTGTGATTGTGGCGCATTTAACACTGACACCGAATTTCATATTTGCATTGGCGGCATCGATCGTGACCTGGTCGTTCGTCTCGTCTCTGTGCTTCAAACCGAGATCATAATATTCCGTCTTCAGGTCGATAAACGGAAGAAGCAGCTCATCCTTGATCATTTTCCAGATGATTCTTGTCATCTCGTCCCCGTCCATCTCTACCAGGGGCGTCGTCATTTTAATTCTGTCCATCTTAATCTCCTTTCCTCGGATCATATCATTTTTTTTCGAGCTTCATCCCCAACTCCGCGATCGCCATATCCGCGACCGTAAAGAGCTCATCATTGGAAATAACAGTAACCCGGCCGTTTTCATACTGGTCATCGACCCATGCTTTTACCGCCATGGCGAGATCGGATTTTTTATCAATCTTCTGTTCTTCCGGGACATCATAATGTCTGTTGATCCAATGGGCGATTCCCGCAAGACCGGATGTATTGGATATAGCCACTTCGACCGGTCGTTTCAGGAATTTATCCGTATCGAAAATATTGTAAATCTCTTCATTTTTCAACAGACCGTCAGCATGGATTCCTGCCCTCGTAATGTTGAAATTCTTTCCGACAAAAGGTGTGCGCGGAGGGATTTTCTCTCCCAGCTCCTTCTCATAGTATTCAGCCAGGTCCGAGATAACAGTTGTGTCCATACCGTTCAGCGTTCCGCGGAGCTGGGCGTATTCAAATACCATGGCTTCGAGCGGTGTGTTTCCCGTTCTCTCTCCGATTCCGAAAAGCGAACAGTTTACGCCGCTGGCACCGTAAAGCCAGGCAGTCGTTGAATTTGACACGGCTTTATAGAAATCATTATGCCCATGCCACTCTATAAGCTCGGACGGGACGCCCGAATGGACCATAAGACCGTAAATAATCCCGGGAACAGACCGCGGAATTACAGCTCCCGGAAAATTCACTCCGTATCCCATCGTGTCACACGCTCTGACTTTGATCGGAATTCCGTACTGATCGCGAAGCTTCATGAGCTCCAGACAGAAAGGAATAACGTATCCGTAGATATCAGCGCGTGTAATGTCTTCAAGATGGCATCTCGGGCTGATTCCCATCTCGAGACACTCCTTGACTATTGTCAGATAGTGTTCCATAGCCTGTCTGCGCGTCATATGCATCTTGTAGAAGATATGATAATCCGAGCAGGAAACCAGGATACCTGTCTCACGCATGCCCATAGACTTTACGAGTTCGAAATCCTTCTTGCTTGCGCGGATCCAGCTCGTTACCTGCGGATAGCGATATCCGCGGTCAATACACTTTTCAACCGCTTTTCTGTCCTTCTTGTCGTAAAGGAAGAACTCACATGCTCTTATGAGACCATGAGGTCCCCCGAGCTTATGAAGATAATCATATATCGTCACGATCTGCTCCGTGGTATAAGGAGCTCTGGATTGCTGTCCGTCCCGGAATGTCGTATCCGTGATCCAGATCTGATGCGGCATATGATGCGGGACAATTCGATCGTTAAATGCGATCTTAGGCACTTCATCATACGGGAAAAGGTTCCTGAACGTGTTCGGCCGCTCTACGTCAACAAGCAGATACATATGCTCTTCCAACTCAAGAAGATGCGACGTATGGTTCATATGAACCGACCTGTTTTCCATTTCCATAATAATCTCCTCCTCATATCTGCCTGAAAGATGCATTATGAAACTGCATTACATCGTTCGGCAAATTCGTTATAAAAACGCCTCGGCGTGCGATTTTCATTTTCAGTACTCATCCTACAGTTTCTTCTTCGGAATTCTGCTCATAAGATTCAATCTCTCCGGTCAGATCATATTCGGAAGCACCCGTGATCCTCACATTTACAAAATCACCGCTCATATGATCTTCCGCAGCAGGAATAAAGAGAAGTCCGTCCACTCCGGGGGCATCGCCGTAAGTCCTCGCCTCATAGATCCCTTCCTCCGGCATTTCTCCCTCTATTACCGCTTCAATTGTCTTTCCTATTCTGGACTTTCCTCTGGCAAGAGAAATCTTCTGCTGTATCTCCATGATTTCTCTGCGCCTTCTGTTCTTTGTAGGTTTTCTGACCTGATTTTTCATCTTAGCGGCGGGAGTATCTTCTTCCCTGGAATAAGTAAAGACTCCCAGCCGGTCAAATTTCATTTCGCTGACAAATCTCTTCAGGATCTCATGATCCTCTTCCGTCTCTCCCGGAAAACCGGATATGAGAGTCGTGCGGAGAAAGATATCCGGAATCCTCTTTCGAAGCTCCGCCACAAGCCCGCGGAGATCGGATTCGGTCGTTCTCCGGTTCATCCGCTTAAGTATATCGTCAGATGCATGCTGAATAGGGAGATCCAGATAGTGACAGATTTTTTTCTCCTCCGCCATCACATCAATGAGTTCTGGATAAATCTCCTCGGGATAGCAGTACAAAATGCGGATCCAGTGAAGGCCGTCTATCAGACAGAGTTGTCTCAAGAGCTCATGCAGCATTTTCCTGCCGTAGATATCTGTTCCGTATATGGTCGTCTCCTGCGCCACAAGAATGAGCTCCGTTACTCCGTCTCTCGCAAGCCTTCCCGCCTCCTCTAACAGCTTTTCCATCGGGAAGCTTCTGTATCGCCCTCTAATTTTCGGTATGATACAATATGTGCAATGCTTATCGCATCCCTCAGCAATTTTAAGAAATGCATAATGACCGCCGGTCGATACCATTCTCCTGGTATTGATCGCCTCATCACGGCTTGCATCTGCAAGAAGTATCGTCTTTTTTCCGCGGAAAGCATCATCGACTGCATCCGCAATACCTGCTCTGCCGGTCGTTCCGACAATTGCATCGACCTCGGGAATCTCCTCAAGTATTACTTCCCTGTAACGCTGAGCCATGCAGCCCGTAACTACGAGCACCTGAAGTTTCGCCGACTCCTTCAGCTCTGCAAGCGAGAGAATTTCCTCTATACTTTCTTTCTTGGCATCCTCTATAAAGCAGCAGGTATTGATGACCGCTGCATCAGCTTCCGTCTCATCATCTGTTATCTCATAACCTCTGGCTGCCAGAATACCGAGCATTTCCTCGGAATCGACAAGGTTCTTATCACATCCGAGAGATACCATAAGTAGTTTCATAAACTCTCCTTTAAATAAAGGGATCAAAAACTAAAGGGCAGTTGCCTCTTAAGCCGCTGCCCCTTTCAGATCATTTACTTGTGTCTTCCGGAAGAATCTTGACATCCCCCCTGAATACTTCTTCAACGGCAATGGAAAGCGGTTTTTTGTCTTCCTCACCCTCGATGAGCGGCTCATCGCCGTCAATAATCTGACGAGCGCGCTTTGCTGTTGCCATAACGATTGAGTAACGGCTGGATACTACAGGTACGGTACCGTCCTCGATTTCTGAATTGACAGCTGTAATCATTTCCTTGTAAGACGGATGGATCATCATAATGAAATTCTCCTCTATAATATAGAGTTAGTGTTGACGTGAAAATGCGCTATTTAGTTGCCTGAATTTCAAGAACATTTAAGAATACGATTCCACGCATTTCTTAAGATCATTCTTCGTATCGGAAATCAGAGCACGATTCCTGTGCGATTTTTTATGTTCTGTACGGGCGATCCGGTGTAATTCCTCAACAGCATCTTCCAGATCATCGTTTACAAGAATATAGTCGTAAGCATCCATGAACTCTGATTCTTCAACAGCTCTTTTCAAACGGCCTCTGACCTGATCCTCTGTCTCGGTCCCACGGCCACGAAGACGTTCTGCAAGGATTTCCGCGGACGGTGTCGTGACAAAAATCATAGTCGTGTCCGGGTACTTTTCATGAACCTTGAGAGCACCCTGCACTTCAATCTCGAGAATGACATCCCTTCCTTCAGCCAGATTTTTCAGAACATAGTCTTTCGGCGTACCGTAATAATTATCCTGATAGGAAGCATATTCTATCAGTGCGTCATTTTTGATCATGTCCTCAAATTCTTCTTTTGACTTAAAGAAATAATGCTCTCCCTCTTTCTCTCCCGGTCTGGGACTTCTGGTCGTTGCCGAGACAGAAAGGGCATAATTATCATACTTGTTACAAATCGCCTTGGTGATAGTTCCCTTGCCTGCTCCGGAAAAGCCGGAAACGATTAATAGTATTCCCTGATCTGCCAAACTACTATCCTCCGGAAAATCGTGTTGTTTTCTATTTTATTGTAATCAGCTGCGTCTCATTCAATATTCTGTATCTGCTCGCGGATCTTCTCTACGACCGTCTTGAGCTCGATGCCGATATTCGACGTCGCTAAATCACCTGCTTTTGAAAGGATCGTATTGGATTCTCTGTTCATCTCCTGAGCCAGAAAATCCAGCTTTCGTCCGACGCTCTCCGTCTTTCCCAGTTCGCTTTTCATCTGGTCGATATGACTTGCCAAACGCACTGTCTCCTCATCTGTAGAGATCTTATCGGCATAGACGACAAGAGCCGTCGCAAGCTGCGATTCGTCTATGGTCCTGTCTTCCAGAATCTCATGCAGCTTATCTTCCAGACGCTTCCTGTACTCAGCCATGACTTCCGGTTCATGCGCTTCTATTTCAGCCACATTTGACCGCATGCCGTCCAGTTTTTCCGCCAGATCTGCCTGAAGGCGCGCACCCTCAGCCTTGCGGGCTTCATCGAACTTCCCTGCCGCTTCACGAACCACTGATTCAAGCTGGCTCCAGAGCTCTTCTTCATCCGTTTCGACATCCTTTAAAGTAAGAACTTCCGGGAAACGGGTCAGATCAGATACACAAATATCATTTTTCACACCGGTCTCCGTCCCAAGTGTCTCGCATGCTTTAACGTATTTAGCAGCAAGCTCAAGGTTCAGGACAGGCTCGCCGGTCCCTGCACCAAAAATCTCTTCAGTAATGAAGACATCAATCTTTCCGCGCTTCGCATACTCTTTCAGAATATTACGGATCTGTGACTCGAACGCACTGAACT
>CAMYVI010000145.1 GCA_947302185.1 uncultured Lachnospiraceae bacterium | reverse complement strand
AAGAACCGTCCCTAACGATTAAGAACCGTCCCCAACCAGTCACAAAAAACAGGGCGGCCACCAGGCCGCCCCACCATCACAAGCATATAATATTTACAGTCTCTCGCCCTTCTCGATATCAAGGAAGTACTTGTATGTATCAACCATCAGCTCGCCGCAAGCCGCCTCATCGCAAGCGATGATCGCGCCGTTGTGCATCTGAACCGCACTGCATGTCCACTTCTGGCTCACATTCCCCTCGACTACCGCTGCCATAGCGCGAGCCTTGTTGTGACCGTTAATCAGAATAAGAACCTCTTTGGAATCCATAACCGTGCCGATACCTACGGACAGAGCCTTGGCCGGAACCTTCTCCGGATCATTGTCAAAGAAACGGGAGTTCACAATGCGCGTATCCGTTGTCAGAATACGGACGCCTGTTCTGGATGTAAGAGATGTATACGGCTCATTGAATGCCAGATGGCCGTCAACACCGATGCCGCCCATGAAAAGGTCGATTCCGCCGTAAGAAGCCATCTTCTCCTCATAACGAGCGCACTCACCTTCCGGATCATCCGTCATGCCATTCAGGATATTGATGTTTTCAGGCTTCATATCGACAAGTTTGTCAAAGAAATAATAATGCATGAAATACCAGTAACTCTGATCATGCTCGCGCGGAAGGCCAAGATACTCATCCATATTGAATGTGACGACATTCGCGAAGCTCACTTCACCTGCCTGATTCATCCTGACAAGCTCGTTGTAAACGCCGATCGGTGAAGAACCTGTCGGAAGGCCGAGGACGAACGGTCTGTCTTCCTTGTGCGCATTGATCTTAGCTGCGATATAATTTGCAGCCCACTTTGACATGTTGTCATAATTCTCCTGAATAACTACTCGCATCTTAAATACCTCCAAATTAAACTTGTAATAAATATCGTGGAACCCTATCCACACAAATAAAGCCCGTCACGGTGTCAATTATGTCATCACATAAGAAGTCAATCCGTAAATCTCATTATCACAATTCAGGCAATATCATCGCCGGTCTTATGACCATTTACGCATGCCAAGCGTTGAGAACCGCTCTGTTACAGTATTAATTCTGCTTTTTACAATTCTCTGTCGACCCGCTCAAGCCGTGACAGCATCCGCCGAATCTTTCGATAACTGCCATCCTCGTCGACCACTTACGGTCCTGGCGCTAATAACTCTTTATATCCTCCGAAATGAAGAGTTACTTTCAATGTCAGGCGGGCCCTCCGGACCTACCTTATCCTGCAATATCCGGGCAGATATTACAAATGCAGCATGCACGCTTTCAATTTTACCTTGTTTTACCGGTTCAAGCAACCCCAATATACTTTTCTCTCCATTTACAGGCGAGACACTGTATGTTCAGTTTCAAGAACGCCTCGGCGTTCTTGACGCGACATGCGCGGCGCGTAAGCGCCTTCCACTGCGCATGTCTGCGATCCGCCGGAGGCGTTTATTCTTCATCGCGAGATTGTACTCACGATGAAGACGAATGTCATCTTGCGCGCGTATCTCACGACTGAAGTCACGAGTGTTGCGCGATGAAGAATAAAATCAAACCCGGGAAAGACTGAACGTAAAATGAAAGCTGCTGCATCTCATGATGCAACAGCCTTAAATTACTCAACCTATTATGTTGTCAACTCTTCTTCTCAGTCCGATCAAAGCTCTCAATTATTTCGATCTTCTTCTCAGTCCGACAAATACAAACACTATTCCAACCGCCGCAAGTACCGGAACCGGCCACCAAAGCTGTCCCGTCTTCGGAAGTGTCGACTGCACTTTAGTCGTCACGCCCGTTCTTGGTGTAATCACTGATCTCGGCGTAACCGTAGAACGGGGAGTAACTGTAATCCTCGGAGTGACCGTAGTCTTCGGTGTTACCGTCGGCGTTCCCGTTAACGGAGTTGTCGGCGTAGGAGTAATTGACTCTGTCGGTGTGGGCGTAGGCGTTTCTGTCGGAGTAGGAGTAGGCGTGTTCGTCGGAGTAGGTGTAGGCGTTCCCGCCTCGATCTCAACCTTCGGACTGGCGTTCACATCATAAATCCATCCGTCTTCACCATCCTGCATCGGCACGGTGACCAGGAACGGCATAACTGTCTTGTAACCCAGCGCTGAATTTGTCTGCGTAATCATATACAGCGCAACCGGAAGATCTGCAAATGCGGCCTGCCCGTTCTCACCGATAAGCATTGTACTGACAGGCTGCACCGCTGCCTGACCGGCATAATCCATCAGGGCAGCTGTCAGATTTTCATCTTCGAGATCCGAAAGATCAACCCTGGCACCCGCAAATTCATCTGAAAGAACCCAGCTGTAATTTCCATCGTCGACATGTGCGACACCGACCTTGAACAGATTCAAATCTCCGCCGGGCACGACTTCCTTTGTTGCCGGATCGACCATAGTAATTGATATACTACCTGTTGCATCAAGATCAGGTACCGTCGCAGCAAAAGTAGTAATTCCACATAACATGCAAACAAGCGCTGCTGTAACTAACAGCACTATTCCCCTTCCGGTTAACAGCTTACTATTCATCTACCCCTCTCCTTTGCGCGTGCCTATTTGTCTATTATCTCCGGGTCTCCCGCATGTCTCAGCACTATGCGGCAAAAGCACAACTCATTTAAAAACACTTGCTTTCAAATGCGGAAGAGCCTTATTCCCGGGTTCCCCCGCCATTATACTTCCCGAAACATCAACTGAATCGTCAATATAAAAAATACCACTAACCGATATTTCTGACTATAAACCTATTTTAGTTTATTTTGTTTTGAACTTCAATAGTATTCTATAACTTAAGGCTGCCGAAAATACACATTCTCATCTCTCTCTGAACTTTGAGCTGCCGGTAAGCCGCCTCATTTTTTCTTCAAAGCCAGACTTCCGAATCCGCTGAACGGCCACACACGAAAGACCAGCTTTCCTACTATCTGCTCCTCCGCCACACATCCGACAGTCGTGGTACGCGAATCGACCGAGACCTCACGATGATCGCCCATAACAAATATCCTGTTCTCCGGTACCTGATACGGCAAGTCAATATCGCATTCACCAAGTGCCTTATTCGAGATATACGGCTCTTCAAGCGCCACGTCATTTACATACACATTTCCTTCGGCATCGATATTGACCCAGTCGCCGGCCTGCGCAATAACCCGCTTCACCAGAATCTTATTATTATAGTAAAATGCGACGATATCTCCGCTGTCCATACGGCTGTCCTTGACCGACAGCACGATATCTCCGTCCTGCAGGGTCTCGTTCATTGAACTTCCGTAGATCTGCAGAACCGGCATCCATAGGGTAGCCACAAGAATAGCAACCGCTGCCACCGTAATCAGAGTATATATAGTGCTTCGAAGAACCATACCATAGCGGTTCTTATACTTCTCTCTGGCCAGCTCCTGCTCAAGATCCTTAAGCTCCGGAGCTTCTTTCATCACTTTTCTTTTTTCTGCTTTATCTTTATTTTTCTCTACCGCTGCCAAAACTTACTTCTTTCCGCCGAACTGCATCTTGGCCCAGGCCAAAGCCTCTTCCATCCGGCTCATCTTTGCTCCACTTTTCTTCGGCCTTTTTCTATACTCGCTGTCTTCGGATATATTTTCACTGTCAAAGCCGAGTTCCGTTTCTTCCGTATCGCTCCTCGCTTCATCAGCTGAATCGTACAGGTCTTCGAAATCACTCGCCATATCCGTGACATCACGAGCCGCTCCTGCGTTACTCTTTTTCGTGCCCGTGGCACTATACCGTTCTTCGGACCCGGTCTTCTTTTTATCCGCAGAATCATGCTGTTCCAATCCGTCGATATTATCCGGCTTCACCTGAAAATTCATCCAAAAACTGTCATCGTGACTGTCATATGAATTACCGGCAGCTACATTTTCCGGTTCCATATCATCTTCTTCGAATTCATCTGATATCTCGGGTTCCTCCGCGATTTTTTCAGCAGAATCCTTTTTCGAAGGAATGTCCGAAGTCCCCACGGCGTCCTCATCTTCTTCAGAATCAGATATGCCGGCCTTTACATCCCGGCTCTCAGCATTTCCTCTGCTCACATCACCGATCTTTCCCGCTAAACCGGCAGCCATATCCATAATGCTTTCTGCAAGAACGCTTCCGTTCTCAGTCTCTTCGAGTTCTTTGTTGCCGGTAAACAATTCGGCATTGCTGATATTTGCCACTTCTCTCTCAAACTCAGCCCTGATCTCACCGCTCTGACACTTCCGTATTACGCCTGTAAGCTCCTGTCTCACCGCGTCTACATTTCGATTCGGGAGTACAATGCTATATCTTGCAAGAGCATTATACAGGATCTCCGTCTTATCAAAATCAGTCTTCAACCTCTTTAGCTGATCTGTCAGTATTAAAATTTCCTGTTCAAGCCTTTCCGCTTCCCTGTTCTGGCCAACAAGCAGTTCCAGCAGATCCTCACGGCTGAGCCTTTTAAAATCTTTCTCTGTCATACAATTCCCACTATATCGAAATAGTTATCAATGAAATCATGAACTCAAATAGTCGTTTATTGAAATAATCATAATTTCGTCAATGCTTTACTTCCCGGACAATTCTCTCTTTCTCTGTCTGCGGCCTTTTCTGGTCGTCACGATCAGAACAATCAGCATGACAAGCAGCATCGGTGCAGCCACAAACGGCGCCACATATATCGGCTGGAACTGCAGTGCATCCGCGGTGACACGTGCATTACCCTGTGCATTCGGAATTCGATGGCCGCGCACCAGAAGTCTGTGTGTATTAATACCGTATGGCGTACAGGTCACGAGAGTACAGTAATCTTTCCCCTCCTCTATAGTCAGATTCGACAAGTCTGTAGGAAGGACTACTCGTATCTGATCGACTTCATAAGTAAGTGTCTGGTCAAGTATATTCATCGTCCACGTATCACCCACGACCAGCTTATCAATATCCGTGAACAGACGAGCGGACGGCAGACCGCGATGTCCCGAAACAATACAGTGACTGGATTCACCGCCAACCGGAAGACTTGTGCCGGCGAGATGACCTATTGCGATCTCCAAAACTTCTTCATCAGTACCGTGATAGAGCGGGAGCTGCACCTGAATCTTAGAGATATCGATATAACCCATGACACCCGTATTTCCTATAGCAAGCTCCGAATTATATCTCGCCACTTCTTCTTTCGTCAGTTTCCACTTGATACCGTTCTCCGCAAGCTCCCTGTTATACTCTTGCGCCGATTTCAGTATTCTGTCATATTCTTCCCTATTCATTGATGCGACCTTTGCGGCATATGCTGCGACGGCTCGCGACTGGTGAAATGAGTTCCACCAGTTAGAAAAACTGGGATAAGCCAATAATCCGAGTCCCGTGAACAGAATCAACACAAGGATTATCGTTATTAAATTCTTTTTTAACCACTGCTTCATTATAAATATCCAACTTAGGCGAACATAAAAATCAAATCATCAGAAAATGTCCACCGCCGACTCCTCATTTTCAAACTGATTTAAGAGCGCCTCCAGCGCTGAGACCTGCCTGCCATCCTTCACCTGAACGCCCATCCGAGTCAGGACAGCATCGACAGAACCGACCTCATCGAATTCCTTCTGGAAGCGTCTCACTTCTTCTATAAGAAAATCCCGCTCCCGCTTGAGTACCCTCACTTCGCGGTTCTTTGCTATGAGCATGACCTGGAGATCAGCCCTCTTCAATTTTCTTATTTCTCTATTCTTTTTATTTGGCATACTGTTAAACCTTTCCGGTCAAATAGCATATCGCTGCCGACAAATATAACCTCAGAGGCAAATGTGCACAGGCTCTCATTCGCCGAACTGTTTTTTTACCTATTAAATATAGTATAACATTCCGATTAATTCAAGAAAAACTCAAGTGTTCATAACTTCTTAAGCTGCTGTTCACATTTTTTGTACAGTATAAACAGCCGATATTAAAGTCAACATTTTCAGTGATCTGAACTTGATTCGTGACATCTCTGTTTGCAAATATCACCTACACTCTGTCAGCTAATCCTTCGAGCAGTACTTCCAGACAGTCATTCGGCTGACATGCACACTGCTTAGAAAGGATACATAAAAGCAGTCTCTAAAAATCTATCCTCGCAAATACTTAATGACAAAAATCGATGCATCCTTTGCCTCTATCGAATCGATACACACATTTATTACTTTTACGATTATACATGACACCACATATACTGCCAGAAGCTTGAAGAACCATATTTCCGGCAAGTGAAGCTCCTTATACATCGTTAACACGAAAATATGCCATAAGTATATCCACATCGAATGCTCAGACACAAATCTGATAGCCCGGTTCTCATATATATTCAATACGTGGTTCTCACAAAACATTAATAATGCCAGCGACCATGCCGCCCCGTAACTCATGTAGTATAGTCTTGGTGGATACTTCGCAATTTGTACAAGTTGCGGCTCACCAACTTTATACCAATATAGAGCAGCCATCATTGTAAATATAACGCTTGACAGTATTATAATAAACAATTTTTGTTTTGATGACATTGCCATGTAATTATACCCAATATAAGTTAATACACCATAAGGAATAATATAATAAACTGTAG
>CAMYVI010000144.1 GCA_947302185.1 uncultured Lachnospiraceae bacterium | reverse complement strand
TCTTCACGTCCTTCTGCGCAGAGGGGCTGGTCTGTGCGACCTACGTAGCGGGACTCGAGATTCCCTTGCGTTTTTCCGTGTCTTATAAAGATGAGTTTCATACCTTGCTCCTTTTTTCCCATATCAGGGACAAGTTTCCTTATGGGCATTCAGTATACAGTGACGTCACAGAAACCCTGCGTCAGTGACTTTTTCGCTTTACTTATTATCACAGAGACACATTACAAAACTTATGCTTCAGATTCAAATCCCGAGATGGCAGAAGACACATATGATTACAGCAAAGAGCAGTTCCGCCATCATGATAAAGCATCCGCACAAATCCCCCGTCAGACCGCCGAATTCTTTCTTCGTATGTCTGAGGAAACGAAGAACGAGCAGCGGGCCTGCAAACAGGAATGCGATACCCATCTTGAGGTCTGTATAACACAGGACAGACACGCAGACAATATTCCACACAATCAGAGTGGCTCTCACGATCCGTAAATCTCCCGCTTTGGCAAACGTATAGGCAAGACCTTCTTTTTTCGCACTTTTTCCGAATACGAGTGCCGTACCGGCCAGAGCCCGCGAATAAATGAACGACAGGGCAAATGCCGCCTCCGTTCCCGTCCGTTCAAATTGAATCTCTGAGATTGCCGCAATCATGCATAGATAGTATAACAGCAGCATGATTACAGCAAATGCGCCTATATGACTGTCCTTCAGAATCTCCAGTTTCTTCTTTCGATCCTGCCAGGAATGTACGGCATCCATCGTATCGACAAATCCATCCGCGTGGATACCTCCCGTTATCATGATCGGAATTGCCGAAAAAATACAAATTCTCGCTAAGCTTCCCACACCGAATAAAACGGATACCCTGTTCCAGAAAATGCACACAGCTCCAAGGGCTGCTCCCACAACCGGGAAGAAGCAGAGGGAATAGCACATATTCTTTCCGTTCCAATCCACACGCGGCATCGGAATAGCGGAGTACATTGCAAATGCGATGATCAACGAATACAGCAGCATTATCATGTCCTTCTCCTGTCATAATATCAGGCATTTTAGCACCGTGCAGCAATCTGCGCAACTCCCTTAAAAATAATACCGGTTTCTCATGCAGTTTATTGCAATGAAAAACCGGTATTATCGGTACAGCTTCATCCTCATTCGAATCAATCTGATCTTTGAGTCTCAATCCTTATGTGTATTTGTTTTATTCCGGACAACGCTCAGCACAACTACCGCACAGGCTGCCATCAATATAGCCCACAGCGCAGGGTTTGAATCGTCTCCCGTTCCTACCGCCCCGCCGGAAGCTGAAGCGGATGATCCCGAAGCGCCGCCGCCAGCGCCGCCACCCGCGGCACCTGCTGCACCCGCCGCGGCTTTCGGCGAAGGTGACGCCGCAGCGCTTGGTGAGGCCGTTGTCGCCGGCGATTTCGCGGGTCTCGGGGTTATCGTGACGCCTGTCGGTTTCGGTCCCGGTGTTGCTGTCGGCGTTGGCGTAGCGGACGGTTCCGCCGTAATAATCCAGACTTCGGAAGCCTGGCCGGTATAATTACCCACGCCTTCCAGCGTCAGAGTATACTCTCCGGGCTGAAGACCGGAAAATCCGCCGGTCACTTTATATGCCTTCGTTGGAATAACCTCACCGTTCAATTCCACCGAAGTGGCATAGACAATCTGAGTAACCCCACTATAAGGAAGCTTCTTGTCGCTCAGTTTTATTTCCGCTTCACTGATATCTTTCCTTTTGATTGTTGCCGGTACACAGGCCGGTCCAATGTTGTTATGGTTCTCATCACCGATCGTTTTATACCATACATAATACGTTCCGGCAGCTGTTTTCGAAGGTACCTTCTCGGAATATTGGTCTTCTTTCGGAGCCTCATCAGCATTTTTTCCGAGAGCATATAGCAGCTTTCCGCCCTTGGCGCTCCCTGCCTTCACTAATTTCTGCGCCGAACCGTTGTATGTAAGATCCCTTGCCAGCGGATCCGTTACTGCCGGATTCGCCTTCTTTATGATAACATCCTCACTCCCGGTCACAGGGATGAGATCATCCTTCGACACCTTATAATAAACTTTATAAGCTCCAACCCCGGTATATGTCGGTTTTTCATCAAGGTCGTAATTTCCTTCCTCTGTTCCGAACTTCGCTTCCGCTCCTTCCGGAATCGTCAGAGTGATCGTGTGCGCCTTCCCGTCATAAACGCCCACATAACCGCCTGAAATGACTCCCTCTTCAAAATCCCACTGCTCCTCGTCGGCACTCGGCATATCCTCCGCTCCCGTATCCTCCGAGTCATACAGCGACGGAAGATACGGAAAGCTTACGTCACCCGGAAGTTCTTCGTCTCCGGGCTGCGCAATTATGTCTGATAAATCATCAAAGACATCGGGAAGATACTCATCCCCCTGGTAGTCATTCTGCCAGAACTCATCGAGATTAGATTGCATGTCGCTCAGATATTTTTCCAGAGAGTAAGTCCGCACCGCGATTACCCTTCCGTCACGAAGGATCTCCGCCGTGATGACCTCATTCTTGTCCGGAGCCTTCAGGCTGCATATCGCCCTGTAAGCCTGCTTTTCCGGGTCATAACAATCGCCCGACAGCTCTATGTTCTCTTCATTTTCTCCCCAGTGGAACCGAACCGAAGCGCCATCCTGCATTACCTCGTCCGAAAGTGTCAGGAAGAAACTAACGTTGACTGCATCATTTCCGATATCAACGGAATGCCCTGCAAGCAGTTTGTCACGGTACAAAGCCTCAAAAGTTCTGTTTCCCTCCACAGTGTACTTTTCTCCTGCTGCATAGTGAGTCTTGCCTTCCCTCCATTTGCTGAACAATTTTCCTGTCGGAGCTGCAAATCCGCTTGCAGGCAAGTCTATCTGCCTGCCGGAAGCCACCTCAATATCCTCCATTGTACCGGTTCCGCCGTTCGGCTCGAAGTGCACTTTGAAAAGCTCATCCGGAATGACCCGCAATGTGCCGATGGGCGCTGCGTTGGTGCTTTTAAAGCTTCCTCCCTCTTCCTGCCATGCAAGATAAAGATTGGTATCGCCAACCAGAGGTTCATCCCAGCCTGCGACCCGGAATTCTGTGCTCGTCTCTCCCGGAAGCAGTGTAAATTCCTCAGTCTCTGACAAAGGTGAACCTGTGCTTATACTGTCTGAAAGATAGTATTCTCCGGAAAACGCGTCGTCACAGGCTACCGATTCATTTTTGATTACAAAAGATATCTCTTCTCCTTCGTTCAGATGCGTACTGCCATAAGGAACAGGCGTAAACTCCTCCGTCTCGTCCTGACCCAATGTCACTGTAAGTCGGACGCGAGGTATCCGGTAGATCGGCGAATGTAATCTGTACACTCTCCCGTCTATGCAGGCTGACACACATGCTTCCGTGAAGTTCTTCTCTTTATAAATACTGACATCGGACGGGAGACCGTCATCCCCGAAGCCATAGTTATCCGGCACCTGATAATCCGGATCCTCACCCTCATCATAATGCGCTATTGCAATCGCAGCAGCATCGGCGGATCTTAACAGTTCCAGATCCTGATCGCTGTAATGAATGTACGCAGCCGCAGTATCATCCATGATGACATTTTCAATATCCAGCTCTATGGTCGGGTTAACCATCTCCTGAAGTTTATCTTTCGTCACGGTAAAATTGTATTCCGCAGTATTATTACACAGGAAGGCTTCCGAGCCGGGAAGTGCAGCTTCAACCGTGACAGATACCCGGTAATTCCCTGCCGTAAGCTCCTCAGACGAAAAATCAAGCGAGAAATACCCGGTCTTATAGCTTTCCAGGGAAACCTCCTCTGTCATCTCTCTGACCGCCACTTCCGTATTGTCCCGGGAAAGGGATGCCCGTATCGACACTATTCCGTTGAAATTGACGTCGCTGTATTCCTGAATACCAATATTCAGATGGCATTCTTCACCTTCAGGGATCACAGAGCCGGTAAGAAGGGCAGAACCGGGTTCAGTATCCATGCTCATTCCCCGGATCCTCAGATCCGGATCCTGCCTTCTGTCCCAAGACGCCCGCTGATCCGTTTCTATTCCGGCAGAGCCGTCATACGGCTTCAGGACCGCAAAGCCTTTCAGCTTCGCCCCGAATAATGACCGGCTGCCGACCGGTACAACTTCCAGCTTATCCGGCAATTTGCGGCGGTCCTTCTCCTCAGCCTCTTTATCGTCATTACTGTCCGCAACAATAAACGACTGATAATACGCTTCATCCGTATCAGGATAAGTCGGATCCGTAATCATGCCGAAACAGGTTACCGCGCATGTATCATTGTCCACCTCGACCGCCGATCCCGCTCTGAGTTCAGCGAGAATATCCTTTAGTTTCATCGTGTAACCCAATCCGTCAAAAGATCCTCTGGTTCCCAGAGATGATACGTCATAGGCTGTAAGATATCCTCCGCTGTTCGGGTAACCCCGGGGACTTAGCGGCTCCCCGTTCACGGCCTTTTGTTCACTGGACAGTGCTCCGCTGAAGAACCACTCCAGCGTCCCGAGTGTATCAAATTCGGAAAGATAATCATCCGCCATACCGGAAAATTCAGGAATCATTTTCGCAAATAAATCATCCTCCGACAAAAGTTTTAGGGCAGGATCAATCTGAGCGGCCCATCCGGAATAGACAAGCATATTGCTCGCTGCAGCGGATGCAGACAATTCCGAATCATCGGAATCCGCCGGCTTTTCCGCATCGATGAAGGATTCATCGGCGACGCTGAATTCCTGCCCGTCCTGCCACGCATCAATGAATTTATGATAAATCTCATCGGCCTTATCTTCCCTGATTCCGGTCAGAAACACTTCCTTGGAAGTGCCCGGCACGGTAAAAGTTATGACACAATATCCGTTGTGCATCTGACTGACGGTATAATCTGTATTGCCGTCGTCTGCCCGGGCACTCGTTGTGGCATATGCCGGAACGGCTGTCACCATTATAATAGCCAGTGCAGTCAATAAGAGAATCGAAAATCGATTTCCACGCTTTGCCGTTACAGCTTTCCTATTCCTTTCACGTATAATTCTGATGCTTTTCCCCCTGTTATTCATAGTTCTCTCCCGTTATGATAATTGATTAATATTCCACTCCCTGTCTTACTGCTCTTTCTTTTGGATTCATTAAGTCAATAATAAATGAGTTTCTTAAAAATATCCACCGCCCTGGTCCCGGGCGCTTCACCCTCAACAGCAGGGTACCTCACTTTAAAGCCCATTGCCCGCAGCATATCCGCATAAAGCTTCCGTTTCTGTTTCTGCTCCGGAGCCTCGGACTTCCGCTCCCGCTCCGTAATTACGGTACCGTCCTCCTTCAGGAATGCCCCCTTCCAGAGTTCATGTGCATATTTTTTCATGAGGTCTTTATTCGCCCGGCTCTTGAACGACTTGTTCATTTCATCCCGGATCACTTTCCGCATCTTGCCTTCATTACCATACCGCTTCAGAAAAGCTGTCCTGTTTCTGATGTCGCTGTTCTTTGTCATAAAATTTCGGTAAAGCTCGTCAAGGCCGAGATATCGTTCCGTGATTCCGGAGATCTCCGACATTTTTTTATTTTTTCCCACTGCCACGGAGGTCATCGTCATCATAAAGTTCATACCGTTGAAACCTTTATAAAGGTTTCCGCCCAATCCCATGAGAGCCAGAGGTGCAAACCCGCCTCCGCGTCTCTTATCATGCATAATAGATCTGGCGGCTTCCAGGCCGTCCCTGGATTGTCTGCGGCGAAGTTCATTCCTGTTTTTCCGGGTTATGTCTTTCAGGATATCATGCTTCTTTCCGAGAGCAGCCCGTTCTCTCTCACCTTTCCGGTTCTCGAAGAGCTCTGCGTTCTCCTCATGCTTTCCGGTTTCACGCCGTATCTGGGAAAAATGATCCACCTCAGACGCCTCCTGCATGACCCGGTTGGGACGGGTAATGATATCGCCGAGGGATTCCTGCTCCATCAGTCCGAGAGACTGTTGGTTCTTCGTGTATCGGTGACGGCTGTCCATGGCATCCTTCTCATTCAGAAGATGCTCCAGATCCTCCTGACTCATTCCCTCCACGGATGGATGCTCTCCGTTCATTACGCCGTTCACTGTCTTAAGCAAGCCGGAAAGAAGCACGTCGGCAGCATCCCAGGATCCTATGCCCTCCCCGACCTCATCAAATGACCGGAGTGCTTCCGGATTGACAGGCGTGTTTCTGGCCATAATCCGCGAAAGAGAGCGCTTCTTTTCCCTGATAGTTTTCAGCAGTCGCTGCATCTGGGGGGATAATCCCTGCGGCGTCGCTGACTGTTCGGTCAATGTCTTCTCCAGCTCTGAAAGTCTGGAATATACGGTTTTCAGCCCGTTTCCGGACCTTTTGTTCGAATTAAGATAGTTCTGCATGTCCTCAGCCGTATCTGCAAGTCTCGACCGCAGAACACGTTCGGGAAGAGCCGCATGCCCGCCTCTCATCTTCCCGTCCTGTCCAAACAGTGTTGCATGTGTACTGCTTTTTCTGTCTTTTCGGTCGAAAAGTCCGGCATGAGTATCACGAGACAGATGTCTCTCATGTGTTTTTCTCTTTTCATCAAAATTTTAAAAAATTTTAACCATTCAACTATAAATTCA
>CAMYVI010000143.1 GCA_947302185.1 uncultured Lachnospiraceae bacterium | reverse complement strand
TATCTTCCTTGAGTATTTTATCGTCGAGGAGGGTAAGATGTGGGGACAGATGCTAAAGATTCTGGCTGAGAAGGCAGCTCAGGGAGTGATAGTCCGCGTTATTTACGATGGGACAAATGAAATCGGCACGCTGTCCGGAGATTATCGGGACCGCCTGAAAAAAGTCGGAATCGATTGCCATATTTTTTCCCCTCTTACACCTTTTGTGTCTACCGTTTACAATAACCGGGATCATCGGAAGATATTGGTCATCGACGGAAAAGTGGCCTATAACGGCGGAGTCAATCTGGCGGATGAATATATTAACGAGGTCGTGAAGTTCGGGCATTGGAAGGATACCGCTGTGCGTATAGAAGGGCCTGCTGTAGACAGTTTTACAGCTATGTTCCTTGAAATGTGGGTCCTCGAGCTTGAGCCGGAAAAGACAACTCAGTTTTTTGTAAATCACACGCTGACGGCAGATGGTGAAGCTTTGGCGGATAGCGGAACCGATTCCGAAGTTTCGGCGGACAGAGAGCCGAATATCAGATTGGAGTCGGACGAAGGAACCGATTCTGAGGCATCTGCTAACAGGGAGCCGGGTGCCGGATTTGAATCGGACAGCGGAACGGATTCCGTTGCAGCGGATAAGAGAACAGATGAGTATCCGGAGAGCCTTTCCGGCTACGTAATGCCGTATGCCGACAATCCTCTGGACAAGGATAAAGTCGGAGAGACCGTTTACATTGATTTTCTGTACCGGGCTAAAAACTATGTTCATATCATGACGCCGTACCTGATTTTAGATGATGTTATGATTACGGCGCTTTCTTCCGCGGCGAGGAAAGGGGTTGATATTGAACTGATCGTGCCCGGCATCCCTGACAGGCAAATGGTCTATACACTCACAAAATCGTATTTTAAGCGGCTCATGGAAGCCGGGGTCAAAATCTATACCTATACCCCGGGCTTTGTGCATGCGAAGATATTTGTGTCGGATGACTGTAAAGCAACTGTAGGAACGATTAACTTGGATTACCGCAGTCTTTACCATCATTTTGAGTGCGGAACGTTCCTATATAAAGTTCCGTGCATCGCGGACATAGAAAGAGATTTCCTGGAGACAAGGAAGAAGTGTCACCCGGTGACGATGGAAGACGTGAATTCTGTGGGATGGTGGCAACGGCTTGAGGGCGCATTGCTCAGGACGATAGCTCCGCTGTTGTAATATCACTTTTCAACTGCAACAAGAAATAGACAACAATAGGTTACGTGAAGAAGTTGTAGCTGCTGTAATATTACTTTACAGGCTGCAACGAGACCGACATTTTACACGGGGGAAATGTTTTATGAGCTATTTTACTCTCAGCAACGGAGAGAACCTGTATTATGAGGATAAAGGACACGGAAAGAATACAATAATCATGATGCACGGCTGGACAAGCTCTCATGAAATATATCAAAAGCCGGTGGAAACGCTGAAGGAACAGGCCAGATGCATTATTTATGATCATCGCGGACATGGGGGAAGTAAAGCGGCTAATGCGGGAAAGCCCACCATGGAAACCCTTGCGGGCGATTTGAATGAGATAATTCAGGGTCTTTCTCTAACCGATATCACACTTCTGGGATGGTCCATGGGGGCCGGCGTGATATTTAACTATGTACGGCTCTATGGCTGCGGCAGCCTTAAGCAGATCGTTCTTTGCGATATGACTCCGAAGCAGCTCAATGATGAGGAGTGGAAACTCGGGTTGTATAAGGGAAGATATACGAAGGAAGATAAAGATTTCTATTCCCTTTATAAAGAATTCGCAATCGGAGCTGTTCCGAAGCTGGCAAAAATTCCGGGATTTCTTCTTAAGAGACCTCTTAAGAAGAGACTGGCAAACTGTGACGAGTTTGTTTTGAAAAGCCTGGCCGCGTCCATGAAAATGCAGGATAATCGTTTGACAGTCGGACAGATTACGGTGCCGGTCACGTATTTTTATGCTGATCCGGGTTCGCTGTTTTCACCGTTGCTGGCAGAATGGTACAGGGAACATGTCGTGACGCAGTACAGAGCTGTTCGTTTTCCGGAAAGCACACATATGCTGGTCAGTGACTATCCTGATTTATTTGCTGCTGAAGTGAGCAAAGTCTTAAGGATATAATCAGTAAAATAAAAAATCCGGGAGTCGAAAAATGCGTTATAATTAAAAACTGTCTGATTTTGAAACAGCTCAGAGAAGTGAGGAGCAGATCCCGGAAAATGAATGCTAAATATCGCATAGCGGATAAAACAATAACGATTTCTACTCTCCGGCCGGATGTTCATGAGCTCTGCGCCGAATACCGGGCGGTGGGATTTTCTGACTTTTCGGCAGAGACCACGCAGGCTGACATAGACTATGAGCGTGAGAAGTCTGCCCGGGAGGACCGCGCGGAGAATTTGCCTGTCCGGGAGTATTCAGACGGTTATCTTGAGATTTTGGCCGTCTACCGAAAAATCGCGGAGAAGATGCCGGATTATGATACTTTTCTGTTTCATGGATCCGCTGTCGCGGTGGACGGCAGGGCTTATGTCTTCACTGCCCGCAGCGGTACCGGGAAAAGCACCCACGCCCGTCTGTGGAGAGAGATGCTAGGTGACAGGGCAGTCATGGTCAATGACGATAAGCCGTTGATTAAAGTGAATGCGAACGGATCGGCCATAGTATACGGGACTCCATGGGACGGTAAACATCATCTGAGCAGTAACATAGCTGTGCCGATACAGGCCATATGTATCCTTGAAAGGTCAGAGACAAATCAAATCACTGAGATACTTAAAGTCGAAGCTCTGCCGATGCTGCTCCAACAGGCTTACCGGCCGAGAGATCCGCTTGCTCTGGCAAAAACTCTGTCACTGATCGACCGTCTGGATGTGAAGCTGTACCGCCTGGGGTGCAATATGAATCCGGATGCGGCAGAATTATCTTACAGGACCATGAAACAATAGCAATCAACAGAAAGGACCTTCTTATTCAGAGGGATTTATGAGGTGTATTATGAAGCTCAAAAACGCATTTATCACACATGACGCCGGAACGGAGTCTCTGCTCGTGCCTACAGGGGAGGCGGAGTTTTCCGGGCTGGTAAAGGGAAACAGGACCCTCGGCATTATTTTGGAGTTATTAAAGAAAGACACGACAGAAGAAGAAATTGTTACTGCCATGACGGAGCGGTTCGATGCGCCGAAAGAAATCATCGCACGTGATGTGAAGAAAGCGATTTCCGAACTGCGAAAAATCGGAGCCATAGATGAATAAAAAGATTACCTGCATTTCTGAGAAGAGGGTGAAATGAAGGATAAAACTTTAAGCTGGCTCTATCGTGTGCCCGGGAGAAAAAAAGCAATAATTGTCCTTCTGACATTTATGCAGGCTCTGAATGGGGCGTCAGGGGTATTTTATGCTCTGCTCTTAAGGGAAATAGTAGATGCCGCTGTCGGAGGGGACCGGACAAAGTTCTGGCTCAATGTCCTTAAGGTAATTCTGCTTATTGCAGTGCAGCTCTCATTGCGTGCAGTTATACGGTATCTGACGGAGCTGGGCAAAATCGAGCTTGAAAACACATTCAAGCGGCGCCTGTTCCATTCGCTGCTCTGTAAGGACTATGCCGCCGTAAGTGCGGTACACTCTGCCGAATGGATCAATCGACTCACCAATGATGCTGTCATGGTGGCGAACAGCTATGTGGATATATTGCCCGGGCTGGTGGGGATGGCTGTCAAGATTGCAAGTGCACTGATAATGCTGACTATATTGGATTGGCGTTTTGCCATGATCTTTATTCCGGGCGGCGTGATAATGATTGTGTTGACTTACGCCTTCCGCCGTGTAATCAAAAAGCTGCATAAGGCGGTGCAGGAGAAGGACGGAAAGTTGCGGATCTTTCTGCAGGAGCGAATAGGAAGTATGCTGATCCTACGTTCTTTTGCGGCGGAAAGACAGACCGAGGAGGAATCAGCGAGAAAAATGCGGGAGCATAAAGACGCCCGCATGAGAAAGAATTTATTTTCAAATATCTGCAATATCGGTTTCGGTGCTGCGATAAACGGCTTGTACCTTTTCGGCGTGATATGGTGTGGTTACGGTATCCTTAACGGGACGATCAGTTTCGGGACTTTGACAGCAATAACTCAGCTCATCGCACAGATTCAGTCGCCCTTTGCCAATATCAGCGGCTATCTGCCGCGATTCTATTCCATGACAGCCAGTGCCGAGCGGTTGATGGAAATAGAGAATTATCCGGATGAATCAGAAGGGACTGTTCGATCGCTGCCGGAGGTTCTGGATTACTACGAAAAGCGTTTTTCTTCAATCGAACTGCAAAATGCCGGATTTACTTATTATCCTTCCTCGGAGAATCTCGACGAGCTGAGTAAAGAACATCAGAGCATTGTGCTCAAAGGATTGAATCTGTCCATCCGCAAGGGTGAGACGCTGGCGTTTACCGGACCGAGCGGATGCGGAAAATCTACAGTCTTAAAACTTCTGATGTGCCTTTATTCTCTTGACGAGGGGAAGAGGATGCTGTGTGACAATGCGGGAAATACGGAGGAACTGAATGTTCTGTGGCGGCGGCTTTATGCCTACGTACCGCAGGGGAACGTTCTCATGAGCGGAACGATCCGCGAGGTGGTGAGTTTTGCCGACCCGGATGGTGCGGGGAATGACGCAGCTCTTTTCCGGGCTCTTCATGTAGCTTGTGCGGACTTTGTTTATGACCTGGAAAACGGACCGGATACTCTCCTGGGCGAGCGGGGAACCGGGCTTTCCGAAGGGCAGATGCAGAGAATTTCTATCGCAAGGGCAATATTTGCGGGAAGCCCGATTCTGCTTTTGGATGAGGCTACCAGTGCTCTGGATGGCGAGACCGAGAAGAAGCTGCTTGGAAATCTGAGGCAGTTGACCGATATGACTGTGGTGATCGTGACCCACAGACCTGCCGCATTGGAAATATGTGACAGGGTCCTGGAATTTACCGAAAACGGAGTCCGGGAAGTATGAAAGACCTATTCATTTCAATAACGCCCCGGCGTACTTGCGCGCGTATCTCACGACGGAAGTCACGAATATTGCGCGATGAAGAAGAAAACAACACCGCTGTGTACACAGACTTACTTGCATGTCTGTCGTATACAGCGGTGATTTTGTCTGGAGGGTCTGCCTCTTTTTCAGGAAATCATCGATTGCTCTGAGGCATTATGCCGGCTCATGTAGGGCGTGCCCCAAGTATCATTGTTTTACAAAGTAAAGATCAACGCCGAAAATGGTCGCCTTGATTCCCTCACCCTCATCTTTGAAGGTCATCTTTACGCCACCGGATGTCTTGAACCCGCCGTCGATCTCTTCCCAGGTGAATTTGCTGACTTCGTCCGCACTGTCCATATGTCCTGAGCCGTCTTCCAGCAGGGTGATGGTAACCGTGCTCAGATCATCTGACTCGTCTACGGGTGCGCTCGTATCGAGAACAGACAAGCCGGAAGCTATCCATGTGCCGAGATATTTGCTCCCTGTCAGGTCAGCGCTTGGGCTTCTTTTGTTGTTTCCGCAAGCTGTGAGTGCAATACATGAAACTAAAATAGCCATGCAGAGTAAGTATGAAAGAGCCTTTTTCATATGATTCCTCCTTGTTTAAAAAATGATGTAAGGTAATTCCGCGAAGAACAGTGCTGCGCAATTACCTGTATCTGAATAGTGTGACCATAATTATTTTTCATCGCGCATGTCGCCTCAAGAACGCAAGGCGTTCTTGAATGTACCATACCGCTTACCGGCAGTTACCGGTTATTTTCAGAATCCCTGCGCCGCGCTGTAATAGTAGTACAAAGCGACAATCGCATTTCGTATGTCCTCATCGTTCAAAAATTTCTCTGACTTTAAAACTGTATCGGCATAGGAAAGGGACGATACCTCAAGGGAATCTTCACCTGATGCCTGAATCCGGATGGAATACGCCTGCCCGAGACGAGGAGCTGTAATATCCGGCAGGGCAATTTTGAACCTGCCGTCGTCAAGGACCGCCGCTTGCTGTGCCGACCTGCTGTCCTCCTTCGTTATAGAATTCAATGGTATAACTGAACCGGCATGCCGGGTTTTCCAGAACTATATCATCAAACCAGTGAATTCTGTCCTCCGCTGAGTAGGGCTCATACTCCACAGTCTGTTCATTCCCTCCTTCCGGGTCGGAATATGTCACTTTTATTATGGCATCCTTGTAGTCGACAGCTTTATTGTCCCATTGTATTTCGGGGCGGCTGTATTATAACCACGAATCAACTTCCGCCACATTCCCCGGATCTCCCACCGGGGTTTCCGCTTGATCAACGTCCTGACCGACCGGGGATTCCACAGGATCCCGAATGACAAATTCCGTATTTTCCGCTGCATAAATCGGCATCTTCATACCGAACAACAGCAGGAAACCGAATATGAGGAGCGGGAAAATCGCTGATGTTTTTCCTATGTGCTTCATAAGAGTTCTCCTTTCATTGATTTGTTCGATTTGTATAAGGAAACTGTATTATAATATGAATTGATTGTACCAAACCGCTAATGCGGTAGCTACCCTTATTTTCGTGTTTTAATCTCTGACGCAGAATTCTCGTGACTTAAGTCGTGAGATGAATGCGCA
>CAMYVI010000142.1 GCA_947302185.1 uncultured Lachnospiraceae bacterium | reverse complement strand
TGTCGGTGCGTTCGCAGTGATCATGCTGATTCTTTACTATCTGATACTGGCAGCTTCTTTATCTGAAATCGTATTTTCGGAAAGGGGCATCTGTATTGCCTATGCAATTGCCTTTGCCTATTCAAGAACTCTCGCCGGGACGGCACTTGTATACGGAAAAAGTGCAAGAAAGGAAGGAATTGCGTGGTCATTTGCAAAAGCAGGCAGCCTTCGGGCTGTGAGGATCATAATGGTATTATGGGTTCTTGCGTGCGAAGCTGTATTTGTATATATCGACTTGCTGCTCGGTGCGATTTTTGCAGCGATGGGGCTAATACTGACCGTTTATTTCCTGGTCAGTACAGAAAAGGAGTTCGGAGGCCTGACAGGAGATTTATGCGGCTGCTTTATAATGATGACGGAACTTGCATCTGTCATACTGTTATGGATTTTTCAGATTATCAGATGATTACGGGATTGCGGGAGAGTGTGAGTACGGAACAATCCGCAATCGACCTTTGGCGTTTTGATCATTAGATGATTACGAATCATTTCGGATCGGAGAGACGGGGATATGAAGCTTATTTTTATCAGACACGGAAAAACACGGGGAAATATTGAAGGACGATATGTAGGCCGCACAGATGAGAGTCTTTGTGAGGAAGGGATAAGAGACCTTATGGAAAGGAAAGCGGCAGGCCGGTACCCGGAGGCTCCGCTGATGGTATTTGTCAGCCCTCTTGCGAGGTGCATCCAGACGGCAGAAATTATTTTTCCCGGATCCCTGCGGGTTCCGGTGCCGGAATTCATTGAATGCGACTTCGGAGATTTTGAAATGAAGAATTATGATGATCTCGACGGAGACCCTCTTTATCAGTCGTGGATAGACAGCGGAGGCAGCGCTCCTTTTCCCAACGGTGAATCCATGGATCGGATGAAAAAAAGAGCGCTTGCGGGATTTTACCGTGTAATGGAAAAGACCGGAGGGACGGATGCCTGCTTTATCGTTCACGGCGGTACGATCATGGCGATTCTGTCCCAAATCGCGGGTGGGAACTTTTATGATTATCAGACTGAGAACGGTGAGTGCATTATCTATGAGACAGGGGGTTCTGAGGGATGACCGGCAAAGCTCATCGGTCATGCGAGGTCCGGCCGCAGGATGTACTGTACTGATGCAGCCTGCTAACTTAGCCTTGAATAACTTTGTCATCCTGCTATAAAATTGAGATAGAATCTCTTTTATTTCGATGTTTTATTTTGAGGGACAGAATGCCAAAGACCGATAAGAGAAGAACCGTTCAGAAGAAAGCTATCAGCGAAGCTCTCTTCCACATGGACTGCCATCCTACCGCGACCATGATTGCGGATGTACTGCATGAAAGCGGGCAGAAAGCATCCCGGGCTACTGTGTTCCGGGTTCTTTCCGATGCAGCGGATGAAGGACTGATAAGCCGTGTTCAGCTCTGCGGAGAGGATGTCCGCTATGATTGTATTACCGCTCCTCATTATCACCTGCATTGTACTGTCTGCGGAAAAATCGAGGATTATGCATTGCCGTACATGACGGAACTCGACAACAATGTGAGTGAATCGGGCTTTCTGATTGAACGGCATCAAATCGAGTTCATCGGAGTCTGTCTCGATTGCAGACAAAAAATGAACCCAAATTAAACAAAAAAAGAGATGTAAAAACACATTTTCCGTACATTTTTGATAATGCTTGAATTTTGTCCTCTCTGTGATAAACTTATTTTGTATAAAATATCTATTTATAGATGCAGTGATTTTGCAGGAGGATATACAGTATGAAGTGTCTTATTCTTGCCGGCGGTCAGGGTACACGTATGTGGCCGCTTTCCCGGAAAAACTATCCGAAACAATTTATTCAGATCCAGAATAACCATTCTTTATTTCAGGAAACTGTCTCCCGTAACCTTCCGTTCTGTGACGAATATATCATCATTACAAGAGCTGAATACAGATTTATCATTGAAGACCAGATGAAAGCCTTTCAGGGCACGCCGTACCGCTGCGTCTACGAGGAGGAGAGCAGAGGGACCATGCAGGCTATCGCACTGGCATGTATGGATCTTGTTCCGTCCGAATTTGTCTTCGTCGTCGTCTCGGATCACGTAATATATACCAGACCGGAGACCGGTAACGGAGAAATGGATTACAAGGACTGTGTTATGCAGGCCAAAGAGTATGCAAGAGAAGGTAATATCTCCCTGTTTACACTGCGTGAGACCATAATGAATCCGCGATTCGGCTATGTTTTCGGTCTTAAAGAGGACGGAAGCATGGACAGGTTCGTAGAAAAACCGAGCCGGGAAGCTATCCGTGATATCGACCTCAGGCTTGAAGCGGTATACAGAAATCTGGGCATGCTTCTTTTTGAGGCGGATGTGTTCCTGAATGAATTCAAGAAAGCCGAACCGGAAGAATATGCAAAGTGCGAACGCGTATTTGCAGGCCGTCAGGTAGACGCGGACCTGAATTATTCTATTGAAGGAAAGCGTTATGACCTGAAGGATGCCGAGTCGGGGATGGGACTTAACAGCAACTATGCGTACTATTCCGCAAAGAGCGAGAGAGTGTTCGACGAGATGTCGATCGCCAGGAACCTCCTTGAAAAGACAGATAAACTCAAAGCAGTCAAAGGCGTTTTCCTGTGGAGCCAGATCGACAGCATGGAAGATATACCGGAGACAGATCTTTTTATGCCCGGACAGGTGGTCACGGAGGATTGCTATAACACGGTCGTACTGAATAATTCACCTAGGCAGACGATTGTTGTTAACGGACTTGACAATGTAATGATTGCAAATACACCGGACGCCATTTATATCGGCCGGTACGGAAGATCAGCCGAGATCCGCGATATTGTTGCGTCTCACAGAGAGCTGACCAGAGCGTCCAAGATGGGTACTGTTTTTTATCGCCCGTGGGGTCATTTTGAGCAGCTGGTCGAGGAACCGGGCTATAGAGTACGCCGGGTATTCGTACCGTCCGGACATACCATCCCGCTGCACAGCCATGCGAACAGAAGTAAAAATATTGCTGTAGTACAGGGCGAGGCTACGATAGTAAAGAGCGGTGTAAGCGGTATCTACGGCGCTAAGTCAAATATCGATATTCCGGCAGGATGTGAGCACAGCATTGCAAATGCAGGCGAGGAAGTTCTTGTATTTGTAGAGACGACGGTCGGCGATGTCTCCTACGGCAACGAGGACATTATTCCGGCAGCGACCGGGAAGGTGGTTCGCAAAGGATATAATATCGAGCCCCTTATCAAGCTTCAGCCCGCTTTCAAAGATTACCTGTGGGGCGGAACAAAACTACGCGATGTATACGGCATGAATTGTGACTATGATATCATTGCGGAAGCATGGATGATGTCTGCCCATGTTGCCGGTCAGAGTATTTTGGACAGCGGTGAGTATAAAGGCATGCGCTTTGGCGATTATCTCAGAGGAGCCGGGAAGGAAGCTTTAGGATGGAAATGCAGTCCGCTTCAGAATTTCCCGCTGCTTGTCAAGTTCATTGATGCGAGAGATAATCTGTCCGTGCAGGTACATCCGAATGACGACTATGCACTCGAAAGGGAGAACGACTACGGCAAGAATGAAATGTGGTATGTCATGGCAGCGGAAGAAGGAGCCGGTCTTTATGTCGGATTCAACCGCGATGTTTCCGCCGAGGAAGTTGCCGAAAGAGTAAAAAATAACACAATAATGGAAGTCTTGAACTTCTATCCGACTAAACCGGGCGATGTATACTATATACCGGCGGGTACGGTACATGCGATCGGTGCAGGCAACCTGATCTGCGAGATTCAGCAGAGTTCCAACTGCACGTATCGTCTGTATGACTTTGACCGCCGCGACAAGTTCGGCAATCCCCGTGAACTGCATCTGCAGAAGGCTCTGGATGTTCTTAATTTCAATAAATACGTTCCGGGTGATGTCGAATCGGAGGAAGATTCGGAAGGCACCGTTATCAGCCGCTGCAAATATTTTGAGGCGACGGTCTATGATGTAAAGGGAGAGACCAGGATCCCGATGGACAGCAGTAAGTTCACGTCCATCATCTGCATGAACGGAAAAGGCAGCCTTGAGTTCAAAGGAACGAAGCTCGATATCGAAAGCGGTGAAAGTGTATTTGTGCCGGCTATGGACGGAATCCTTTTTGCCAAAGGTGAGATGACTTTGACTCTCAGCCACGTATAAAAGAGAGCATTAATACGGTTTTCTCAGTAATGTGATTAATAGTGTGACTTCAGGGACGGTTCTTTGCGTTATAATGGCGGAGCACTCTGCGCGGCGCGGCAAGAACGCGCATGCGTCCCTGAAGTCCGCTGTGATCTGAAATACCGGCGGGGCGGAAAATCTGATGCAGATGAATTTTTAAAAATGACTTATACGGCTGCAGATAAATTTTAAAAAATCTCTTGCCAGTTTCTGATTCCTATGATATACTTTTACTTGCTGTTGCGGACTGACTGTGGCGGCAATTGAATATCGAATTTTATTCGAGCAACTTTGGAGAAGTACCCAAGCTGGCCGAAGGGACACCCCTGGAAAGGGTGCAGGTCGTTAATAGCGGCGCGAGGGTTCAAATCCCTCCTTCTCCGCTCAGGAACCGATGTGAATCGGTTCCTTTTTTCTTTTGAACAGAGTTCGGGAACGCATCGGCGTTCTTGCCGCGACGTGTGCGCGTAGCTCACGAACGAAGTCACGAGCATTGCGCGATAAGAATAATAGGAGTGAACTAAAGCATGATAACGGAAATCAGGGAGCATCTTATTCATAAAATCATTCCATTCTGGCTGTCACTCAGGGATGATGAAAACGGCGGTTTCTATGGTTACGTGGACCACGGTCTTAATGTTGACCGCACAGCATTCAAAGGATGTATTCTTAACAACAGAATCACCTGGTTCTTTTCGGCAGCGGCGAAGCTTTTTATGGATGAGAGGGCGGGAAAGGTCAGGATTCAGAACGGATCTGCCCCTGTCTCCGAGGAGTTTATTGATGAACTGCTTAACAATGCAAAACACGGATTTGAATTCTTGAAGAGTGCGTGTCTGGATCCGGTATTCGGAGGGATGTTCTGGTCTGTGAGCTATGACGGAAAACCGTATGATACGACAAAGCATACTTATAATCAGGCTTTTTCGATCTACGCTCTTGCATCTTATTATGATGTCACGCGCGACGAGGATGCATTAAAGCTCGCCTTGGATCTCTATCGCGTTATAGAAAGCCGGTGCAGAGACGATGGCGGTTATCTGGAAGCATTTGACAGGACATTTACCCCGTCATCCAACGAGAAACTGTCGGAAAACGGCGTTCTTGCCACACGCACGATGAACACGCTTCTGCATGTGTTTGAAGCCTATACGGAGCTGATACGCGTGCTTTCGGACATCGAGATAAGTGATGTGTTCGGCAGTGCGGCAGAGACTGTGCTCGAAGATCCCGCAAGAAGAGCGCTAATATCGGAAATCAGAGAGAGAATAGATGAGATTCTGTCAATATTTACGGAAAAAATGTACAATCCCGAAAAGCACAGGCAGGAAGTATTCTTTGATCATGAGTACAGACCGCTGATAGATTTGATTTCTTACGGTCATGATATTGAAACATCATGGCTGATGGACCGCGGTACGGAGGTATTGAGAATTGTCGATCTGAGGATGGGTATTGATCCGGCATCAGATGGAAAGCTGTTTGCCCGAATCGGGGATATTGCCGGTGATCTTGCAGATAATATTTACCGCACCGCGTTTGACGGCCATTCACTCCCCGAAGAATGTGAGGCGGGAGCGGTAAAGACGAGTCGTACATGGTGGATGCAGGCTGAGACACTGGTCGGCTTCCTGAACGGTTTTCAACGGGATCCGTCGCGGAAGGAATACCTGGATGCAGTACACAGTGTCTGGTCGTATATCTGTGAATATCTGGTTGATCCGAGAGAAGGTTCCGAATGGTTCCATGATCTCTATGAGGACGGAAGGCCTTTTGAGCATCAGCCGATTGTGGAACAGTGGAAATGTCCGTACCATAACGGACGTATGTGCATCGAGGTGATCAGAAGAGGAGTATCTTAATTGCAGAAGGCCGTTTTCCGGCTTGCCTGTTGTGAAGAGTAAAATTCAGCGGAGCGAAAAATGGACGAGCATGAAACCTTTCGAAAAAGCATGAAAGAAATGACGGGAGCAGAACGCTTCCGTTATTTCTGTGACTACTACCTTATAAGAACGATAGCGATTATGGCGGCAGCGGGCGCTGTGTTCTGGCTTATATGGCATTTTACACATCTTCCCGACGAGCCTGCTCTGTACGCCTTTGTATTTAATGATCTGTTTGAATCGGACGGGAAGTCGGAAATAATCGGCGGGCTGGCTGAGCGGTTATCCGCAGATGAGGACATGATCCTTTTGGATGACGGTTATGATGTCGGAAGCGAAGGGGATATGCAGATTTCTACATTGCTTGCAAATGAGCGTCTCGACCTCATTATCTGTCCTTACGATGAATTCGTAAAGCTCGCGGACCCGGGACCGGACAGCGCGCAAAAAAGCGATATCTCCGGTATGGAAATAATGCTCCCATACCGAGATGATGAGATAGGCGGAATAATCGTTGATGGTGTTGATA
>CAMYVI010000141.1 GCA_947302185.1 uncultured Lachnospiraceae bacterium | reverse complement strand
TCCGGCTCGCCCTTGATGAGCTCCTTGCCGGAGAACTCCATGATGACGCTGCCGTTCGGGGACGGGGAGATAAAGCTGTCGTGCTTTTCAGCCGTGATGCCGGTCAGCGGCTGGAACCAGTGAGTAAAATGCGTTGCGCCGTGGTCGACGGCCCAGTCTTTCATGGCCTGGGCGACTGCATTTGCCACACCGATATCGAGAACGCTGCCCTCATCGATCGTCTTTCTGAGGGACTCATAGACATCTGCGGAGAGTTTCGCCCGCATGACGCGGTCGTCGAAGACCATGCTTCCGAAATAATCTGATACTGCCAAATTACTCATAATAAAACTCCTTTCTGATGTATGCAGGCTCTTGCAAATGATTGTGGCCAGTCAAAACCGACGCTGCTGAATCGAATGCGGGAAATCTGCAAATAAGAAAAGGCAGAGACACCTTTTGCGAAAACACAAAAGACGCCTTTGCCTTTGTCTCTATGGCCTATATTCGACTAAAGAAAAAGGCGCCTTCGAGCTATCGCTCAAAGACGCCGTTGCCTTTATGTCTGCGAATTCTACAGTAGATTTTCCTGCGTGTCAACAGAAATCCGCAAGAAAAATTGTATTTTGAAAAGTACAATTTCTTGATGGCGGGCTTTGATGAGCAGCAGTTGGGGCGGGGCGTGTGTACAATCAGGATGGTATGTCGGGGGTATTGATGATAATGGGGCTTTGGTGTGTAACAGCCTGTCTGAACTGTTACTTCCACTTGCTTTAATTCGAAAAAAGGCGTTGACAAAAGAAGCTTATGCGATTATCATGACCTGCAAGAAGCAACGGCGCTTCCTGTGTTTTTGCACGGGAAACGTCGCTGCTTCTTTTTTTATAGCGAGAACAGTACTTAGAGAGGATGGTACATATGGAAAACAGGCTTTCATACGACAGAGAACACGATGCCTGCGGAATCGGAGCGGTCATACGGATCGATGGAGTCCCTGAATACTCCGTAATGGATGACGCTCTCAGCATAGTAGAGAAACTTGAGCACAGGGCCGGCAAGGACGCGAGCGGAACTGTCGGCGACGGTGTCGGCATACTCATGCAGATTTCGGACACTTTCTTTCAGGGAGCTGCGAAAGAGCTGGGGCTGCAGATCGGTTCCGCCGGGGATTACGGTATAGGTATGTTCTTCCTTCCTGTGGACGGGCTTAAGCGCACATTTGCAAAAAGACTGTTCGAAGTCATATCGGAAAAAGAAGGAATATCTGTCATCGGATGGAGAAAGGTCCCGATCTGCCCGGAGATCCTCGGCGATGCAGCCAGGAACTGCATGCCATCAATATGGCAGTGCTTCCTCAGGAGACCTGAGAATGTTGAAGCCGGACTGGATTTTGACAGGAGACTGTACGTTGTCCGCCGCGAGTTCGAGCAGAGCTCCGAGGACACATACATTTGCTCCCTCTCCTCAAGGACCATTGTCTATAAGGGAATGTTCCTTGTCGGTCAGCTGCGCAGATTCTATGAGGATCTTCAGAGCAGTGAGTATACGACAGCCATTGCGCTCGTTCACTCAAGGTTTTCGACGAACACGCTGCCGAGCTGGGAGAGAGCTCACCCGTACAGGTTCTTAGCCCACAACGGTGAGATCAATACGATCCGCGGCAACACTGACCGTATGCTTGCCCGTGAGGAGACCATGCACTCGGAGCTGCTTCAAGCTGATAAGGAGAAGATTTATCCGGTCATATCAGCCAGCGGATCCGATTCCGCAATGCTCGATAACACGCTGGAGTTCCTCTACATGAATGGCATGGATCTGCCGCTCGCAATGATGACGCTGATCCCTGAGCCGTGGAAGAACAATCGCTTCATGAGTGAATCCAGAAAGGACTTTTATCACTATTACGCGACCATGATGGAGCCGTGGGACGGGCCGGCAGCCCTTCTCTTTACGGACGGCGAATTGTTCGGCGCTACACTGGATCGGAACGGTCTTCGCCCGTCAAGATACTATATCACGGATGATAACCGACTGATCCTCTCCTCTGAGGTGGGTGTTCTCGACATCGCTCCGGAGCATATTCTTGAGAAATCAAGGCTGACTCCGGGCAAGATGCTTCTCGTGGATACGCGCAGAAAGAGGATTATCTCCGATGACGAGTGTAAGGACTTCTATGCGTCTGCCCGGCCGTATGGTGAGTGGCTTGACCGCCACCTCGTTCATCTTATGAATCTGACGATCCCGAATCAGAAAGTACCGGTACATACGCAGCCGGAACGAGACAGACTGTACAAAGTATTCGGATATGGCTATGAGGAGGTGAAGTCCTATATCCTTGAAGCCGCGAAGAATGGGGCGGAGCCGACTGTGTCTATGGGCCATGACGTCCCGATTGCTCCGCTCTCTGATAATTATCCGCTTCTCTACCGGTTCTTCCAGCAGCAGTTCGCCCAGGTCACGAATCCTCCGATCGATTCGCTTCGCGAGAAGATCGTGACGGATACGACTGTCTACATAGGCTCTGATGGCGACCTGTTATGTGAAAAGAGCGAGAATTGCCAAGTGCTCGAAGTTGATAATCCGGTACTTACCGGAGTGGATCTCCTGAAGATCCGCTCGATGAAGCACAGCGGTTTCAGGACAGAGACAGTCTCACTGCTGTATTACAAGCACACGTCCCTGTCCCGCGCGGTCGATCATCTCTACCTCGCTGTTGACCGGGCTGTCTCACAGGGTGCAAATATTATCATCCTCTCTGACCGCGGCGTCGACGAAAATCACGTGCCGATCCCGGCTCTTCTTGCCGTGTCTGCAGTTGAGCAGCATCTGGTCCATACAAGAAAGAGGACAGCTGTATCGCTGATTCTTGAGAGCGGTGAGGTGAGAGATGTCCACCAGACTGCCTGCATTCTCGGCTTCGGCGCGCGGGCTGTTAATCCGTATCTAGCCCACGAGTGTATTGGTGAGCTGATCAATCTCGGACTTCTCGACAAGGACATGTACACAGCTGTCGCCGACTACAACAGAGCCCTTCTTAGCGGCGTGGTGAAAATTGCCGCAAAGATGGGTATATCGACTATTCAGTCCTACCAGTCAGCCAGGATCTTTGAAGCAATCGGTCTGTCAGACGAAGTCATAGATAAGTACTTTACAGGCGTGGTCAGCAGAGTCGGCGGTATCGGCGTGCGCGAGCTCGAAGAGGGCATCGCGGCAAGGCATGACAGGGCATTCGACCCGATGGGCCTGCCTGTGGATCCGGTTCTCGACAGCACCGGCTACCACAATCTTCGCAGCGGTCCGGGCAAGGAGGATCACCTCTACAGCCCCAAGGTCATTGTACTTCTGCAGCAGGCGGTCAGGACCGGAAGCTACGACAAGTTCAGAGAATATGCCGAGCTTGTCGATGACGCGGAGCATCCGCACACTTTGAGAGGCCTGCTCGAATTCGTGCCTTCTGACCATCCGGTGGATATCGATGAGGTCGAGAGCGTAGAGGAAATCGTTAAGCGTTTCCAGGTCGGTGCTATGAGTTACGGCTCCCTCTCGAGAGAAGCCCACGAGACCATAGCCTGTGCAATGAATCGGCTTGGCGGCAAGTCCAACACCGGTGAGGGCGGCGAGGCTGTGGATCGTTTCGGGACAGAGAAGAACAGTGCAGTCAAGCAGGTAGCTTCCGGCCGATTCGGTGTGACTGAAGAGTATCTGCTCAGCGCGAAAGAGATCCAGATCAAGATGGCACAGGGAGCAAAGCCGGGCGAGGGTGGCAATCTCCCTGCCGCCAAGGTCTATCCCTGGGTGGCAAAGACCCGCTGCTCGACACCGGGCGTTCAGCTCATCTCACCGCCGCCGCACCATGATATTTATTCAATCGAAGACCTTGCCCAGCTGATCTATGATTTAAAGAATGCCAACAGGTCTGCCCGGATTTCTGTAAAGCTTGTCTCCGAGGCGGGCGTCGGAACGATTGCATCGGGCGTTGCCAAGGCAGGCGCTCAGGTCGTTCTCATTTCAGGTTATGACGGAGGAACGGGGGCAGCCCCGTTCAGCTCGGTCCACAACGCCGGACTTCCGTGGGAACTCGGCGTTGCCGAGACACATAAAGCCCTTATAGAGAGCGGTCTCAGATCCAGAGTCAGGATCGAGACGGACGGCAAACTCATGACCGGCAGGGATGTTGCCATAGCTGCCCTCCTTGGAGCGGAGGAGTATGGATTTGCAACTGCTCCGCTTGTCAGTCTCGGCTGCATGATGATGCGGGTGTGTTCGAAAGATACATGCCCGGTCGGAATAGCTACGCAGAATGAGAAATTGAGGGGCAGATTTGCCGGAAAGCCCGAGCACGTGATGAATTTCATGACCTTTGTGGCCATGCAGCTTAGAGAAATCATGGCGGAACTTGGCATGAGGACTGTCGATGAAATGATCGGGCGGACGGACTGCCTGAGGAAGAGGGACAATTTTAAGCAGCCGCACGCACAGACGATCGCGTTCGACCGGATCCTGAGTGTAGGGCTTTCCGGGGCGGACGGCATGAGGTTCGACCCTGCTAAAAGCTATGACTTTGGCCTCGAAAAGACGCTTGATGAGAGAGTACTCCTTCCGTGGTTTGCTAAAGCTGCCGATAAAAAGTCAGCCTGCTCAAAGATCGAGGTGGAGGTAAGTTCTACCGATAGGACATTCGGCACGATCCTGGGCTCGGAGATTGTGAGAAAATACGGCAGCGAAAGAGAAAAACTTTCGGAAGACAGGTTCCTCATAACCGCGAGGGGCGGCGGAGGCCAGTCCTTCGGGGCCTTTATTCCGCACGGTATGACGATCCGGCTTTTGGGTGATGCCAACGATGGGTTTGGAAAAGGACTTTCGGGTGGAACTCTGATCGTGAGACCGATGCCCGGAAGCAGGTTCAAGGCTTCTGAGAACATCATCGTCGGCAACGTAGCCCTCTACGGGGCAACATCCGGTAAAGCGTATATATGCGGTGTGGCGGGAGAACGGTTCTGTGTAAGGAATTCCGGCGCGATCGCCGTCGCTGAGGGCTGCGGTGACCATGGTCTTGAGTATATGACGGGCGGCAGGGCCGTGATCCTCGGAAGTACCGGAAAGAACTTCGCGGCCGGCATGAGCGGAGGCATAGCCTATGTCCTTGACAGGAACCACAGCCTGTATCGAAGAATCAATAAGGATATGGTCGCTCTCGAGGAACTGAGAGACAAATACGACATAGAAGAACTGAAGGGTATTTTAAAGGATTATGTCCGAGCGACGGATTCTGAACTCGGTAAGGAGATCCTGGCGGATTTTGACCGCGAGATGCACTGCTTCAAGAAGGTCATAGCGAGAGATTATCAGAAGATGATTCGGATGATCGGCAAGTACGAGGAGCAGGGAATCTCGAGGGAGAACTCGGAACTTGAGGCTTTCAGGGAACTGACAGGCATGTCGGTATGAAAGAAAGGCAGGTGAGACTATGGGTAAACAGACAGGATTTCTTGAATATGAGAGAGTTGAAAACAAAGAGATTCCGGTGGAAGCCAGAATACGGGGATATGAGGAATTCCATGCATATTCGTCTGTAGAGACCAGAAGGGAGCAGGGCGCTCGGTGCATGAACTGCGGCGTTCCCTTCTGCCAGTCGGCAATGAAGCTATCCGGTATGGTCGTCGGCTGCCCGCTGCACAACCTGATCCCTGAGTGGAATGACTGTATCTACAGGGGAGAGGATATGCACGCGCTCGCCAGGCTCTTAAAGACCAACCGCTTCCCGGAATTTACAGGGAGGGTGTGTCCTGCCCTGTGCGAGAAAGCGTGCATATGCGGACAGTATGACGATCCGGTCACGGTCAGGGATAATGAGTTATACCTCATTGAGACCGCTTATAAAAACGGTTGGATGAAGTCGAATATCCCAGCCCGGGAGAGCGGCAGACGTGTGGCTGTTGTCGGAAGCGGGCCGAGCGGTCTTTCATGCGCGGATGCCCTCAGAAGGCGTGGTCACTCCGTCACCGTCTTTGAGCGGGAGGACCGAATCGGTGGTCTCCTTATGTACGGTATTCCCAACATGAAGCTGGATAAGAGCGTGATTGCGCGAAGGCAGAAAATTATGGAAGAGGAGGGCATCGTGTTCAGGACCGGAGTTAATATCGGGAAGGACATGAGTGCTGAAACTCTTCGCAGTGAATACGACGCGGTCGCCCTGTGCTGCGGCTCAAAGCAGCCGAGAGCCCTGGCGGCTGAAGGCATGGAGGGAGTGGACGGCATTTATTTCGCTGTCGATTTCCTGAAGGCTGCAACCAAAAACGTGCTTGGAATCGAACAGCTGCCATCTGCATTTGATGCCAAAGACCGGGATGTAGTCATCATCGGAGGAGGCGATACGGGCAACGACTGTATCGGAACTGTGATCCGCATGGGCTGTCGGTCCGTGACCGCCCTTGAGATGATGCCGAAACCGCCGACCCTGAGAGCCGCCAATAACCCATGGCCCGAATGGCCGAAGACTCTGCGTACCGATTACGGCCACACGGAGGCGATAGAGATTTTCGGAGCGGATCCGAGAGTGTTCAGTACAACTGTGAGAAGGGTCATGTCCGAAGAGGGAAGGATAAGTGAGATTGAGACGGTGGAGGTTGCATTTGCAAACGGTAAGCTTGTACAGAAAGAAGGCTCCG
>CAMYVI010000140.1 GCA_947302185.1 uncultured Lachnospiraceae bacterium | reverse complement strand
ATGTTGTAAAAATCGACACAAGATCTTCTGAATATCTTTCAAGAGTATAACAGAAAGCCTTCCTTCGGGAAGGCTTCTTATTTTTCTACAGTTCTTTTCTTTTATCTATTCTGCCATTCGGCAGCGGAGTCCTGTTCTGAGGAAACTCTGTTTTTCTTTTTATGACCGAGTATAAGTGTGTGATGTAACTGCATACCGACCGATGATTCCGGATCTGTACTTATCAATGACGCCGCGGCGTTCTTGCTGCGCCATGCAAGTTGCAAAGGACTTTTCTTATTTGAAATCTGCGTTCCGCCGGAGATTCAGATGTTATAATCAGCCGGTATGCCTGACCGGGGATTTTCCCTTACGGACATAATGGAGGAGTGCATGAATTATTCAGAGTTTAAAATGTACCTTACAAGCAGTATTGCAGACCGAATCGGAGAGGATACAAAAGTATGTATCCGCAAGATACCGAAAAACAACGGGGTGGAATTCGACGGGATTACTATATACCACACCCGGAGGAATGTAGCGCCGACAATTTATCTCGAATGGTATTGGCAGAGATATCTTGAGGGAGAAGATGTAGATACCATCGCTGAGATGATTATTACCGAAAATGAAAAGTATTCCATAGACAAAAATCTGGACGTCGAAGATTTTCTGAACTTTGACAGAATCAGGGATAAGGTAATGTATAAGCTTATAAATTATGAGATGAACAGAGATTTTCTCGAAACAGTTCCTATGAGAAAAATGCTGGATCTTGCTGTTGTATACTATTACCGGATAGATGACGATGAGTTGACAGGAGCAACATGTGCAATCAGGAATGAGGATATTGAAAGGTGGAAAATTACTGAGGAGGATCTTTGGAGGCTGGCGTCAGTCAACACGCCGAGAGAAGAGCCGGCAAAAATCAGAGGGCTCTGTGAATGCCTTTTTGATTATTATTCTCAGAGTTTCGGAGACGGCTCAGATGAATTGTATCAGCTGGAAGATATGATGTACAGAGCGGGGATGGCGCCTATGCACATTTTGAGCAACAAATCTCAGATATTCGGTGCAGCTTGTATCCTGTATCCCGATGCAATGAAAGACCTGTCAAAGGAATTCGGAACGGATTTGTTCGTGATTCCCAGCAGTGTCCATGAAGTTATTCTCATGCCCGCATCTGATGACTATGATTATGATGATCTCTCGATGATGGTACGCGATGTCAATGAGAGTGATGTATTGCCGCACGAGATTTTGTCAGATCATGTTTACCGCTACTATGCTGACAGAGAGGTGATCCGGCTGTAAAAGGACCGTATAAAAAGGCAATCTACAGGGATTCGAAATGTGCGTTCTTGCTGTAAGTCAGAAAAATACACTTGCCAATTCTCCCGAAAAGAGTTATTATATCTCTTGTGCATGGGGATATAGCTCAGTGGGAGAGCGTTCGGTTCGCATCCGAAAGGCCGTGAGTTCGAATCTCATTATCTCCATCCGACAGCCTGTCGATTACCGGCAGGCTGTTAATTACAGGAAGACTTCCTGAAAATGCGTCTGTAGCTCAGTGGATAGAGCACTGGATTCCGGTTCCAGGTGCGCGGGTTCGACTCCTGTCAGACGCATTGAGGCCGATATTCACAGACTATGTGGAATCGGTCTTTTCTATTCTAAAGGCATTTACAAATTGTGTGAATTGACATAAGTTGCAAAAACAACCGGCATATGCTAAGATAATTTCGACGTTGCAATGCCCATGTTAAAAAGGAGGGTTTATTTTGGACGATTTCAGAGAGTGGCTTTCTGATAATCTGCGCTACATTGCCCTGATTCTCGGAATTCTGGTAGTAGTTCTGGGGATTTTTTTCGGAGTCAGAGCATTAGTTAAAAGAACTGACAGTCCGCAGACGGTCGATCTTGCCACGAACAGTGTTCCCGATACTTCACAGGTTACATCAGCGGCAGCAAAGCCTACCCCGACGAAAGTACCCGAAAAAGAAGAGGGAGAGCTTGTTACAAAAGACGGAAATCTCTCGGATTACGCGGTAAGAAGTATAGCAGGGGTCATAAATACATATTACACCGCACTTAATACCAGAAGTACGGATACGGTCAGAGCTCTGACCGACGCGCTCTCGGAGGAGGATATAACAGCTATCGAGACTTCCGAGACAGCGTACTCCGATATGACGGTGATCTCAAAGAACGGCCTCACGAGGGACGGAAAGACTGCTGTCGCATTTGTCGAATATAAGTATCAGAATCCGGATCAGGCGATTTCTCATCCCGGGCTTTCATGGCTTTACCTTAACTACAATGAGACAGAAAAGGCCTATAAGATTTCCGTTAAAGCTTCGGAAGATACAGCAATACAGAGCTATGTTCAGTCACTGTCCGAAGAAGCCGATATAGCTGCGGTGATCGAGAGAGTTCAGACGGAAGCCGCAGCGGCAGATGCAGCCGAGACCGGTGTTCCTGCCGACAGCAGCGGAAATTCTTCGGTCTCTGAGAGTGGGGAGAACACACCTGCCGAGACAGAGAATGCTGATCCTCAAAGCGAAGATGAAGCGGCTCAGGCGGAGGCAGAAGCTGCAGCACAGGCGGAAGCAGAAGCTCAGGCTGCAGCAGAGGCTGAGGCGGCAGCGCAGGCTGAAGCGGAGGCTGAGGCGGCAGCGCAGGCTGAAGCGGAGGCTGAGGCGGCAGCGGAAGCGGCTGCAGTTCAGGAAGGTCTCGGAGAGGGAGAATATGTGATTCTTGAGACATGTAATGTCAGAAAGAATCCTGCGAACGATGCCGAAGTAGTGACTGTGGTTGAACAGGGAGATGTCGTCACAGTCCTTGAGGAAGATAAGGGATGGTATCATGTCCTCACCGAGAGCGGAGAGGGATACATCGGAAAACGATTTGTCAATATGCAGTAAAGATCAGATGAGACCGAAATGTAAGGGCTGCCGCATTAAGGTGTGAAGCTTCAACATATAGCAGACGATATTTGTAAGTTCCTGCTGTATGTTGTGCTAACACTGCCAATGCGGCAGCCCGTTTTTATTCTTCATCGCGCAATATTCGTGACGTAAGTCATGAGATACGCGCGCAAAGTGAAATATGGCTTCATCGAGCAATACTCGTGACTGAGACCGTTCGATGAATCCTTTGAAGTGCGTGAACAACCATAAGTTGCTTTTCAAATTGCAAAATGTTATCATTAGTTCAGTCTGTCTCTGACAGAGGACGTTAATGATGACGGACGGGGAGTTTCATGATGAATAATAAGGATAATGAAGGAATACGGCTGAATAAGTATATCAGCGGCTGCGGTATCTGCTCACGCCGCGAGGCGGATCGCTATATCGGGGAAGGCCGGGTGACAATTGTCAGGTCTGACGGTAATGAGGAGAGAGCAGATCTCGGTTCAAGATATCGGGAAGGCGATAAAGTCTATTTTGACGGCAGACTTGTAGAAGAGAACGAAGACGAAAAGCTTTACCTGATGCTGAATAAGCCGAAGGGGATCATTTGTACCGGTGACAGGAAAATAAAAGAAAACATAATTGATTATGTAGGACTTCAGCATTATATATCTTATGCCGGACGTCTTGACCGGGATTCGACGGGATTGGTCCTGCTGACAAACGACGGAGAACTCAACGATAGAATCATGAGAGCCTCAAACTATCATGAGAAAGAATATGTTGTAAGAACAGATAAGTTCATTACATATGATTTCATTAACGCCATGAGAAGAGGCGTAACGATTACTCTTGATGACGATCGTAACTTGACCGGCGAAAAAGGTCCGGATGGCAAGCCTGTCGGCAAAACGGTCACTACAAGGCCATGCAGGGTATGGAAGACAGGCAAGAGGGAATTTCGAATCATACTGACTCAGGGATTTAACCGACAGATCAGACGCATGTGCGCAGTGCTCGGATACACCGCCATGGAGATTAAGAGGACGCGGATCATGAATCTTGAACTCGGAAATCTGAAGACGGGAATGAAGCGTTTTCTGACAAAGTCGGAAATCGCCGAATTGAAACGACTTGCAGGCATGTGAGGAGCGTATTATGGCAAAGAAGAATCCGGTAGAAGAGATAATCCTGACAGAATATAAGGAACTTACGGAGAAAATAAGAAAATATAATGATGCTTACGAGAACGGCGAGCCGATTATTTTCGATTATGAATATGATCAGCTTATGCTCAGCATCAAAAAGATGGAGAAGGATAATCCGGCACTCGTAGATTCAGCTTCTCCGACTCAGACTGTCGGAGCTCCGGTAAAGAGAGAAGCGGGAGTGACTGTGACTCACAATGTCCCCATGCTGTCTATTCAGGATGTTTTCGACAAGAATGAAGTTATCGCATGGGCAGAAGATGTTCGGGCGATGCATCCGGACGCGAAATTCTGCGTTGAACATAAGATAGACGGACTTTCGATGACTCTGCGCTACGATGACGGGAATCTTGTGCTTGCCGAGACACGCGGCGATGGTTTTATCGGTGAAGATGTGACACTAAATGCGCGAGTTATTCCGGATGTGCGGGAAAAACTCAGCGGAATGACCGGTTATCTTGAAATCAGAGGCGAAGTTTACATGAAACATGAGGATTTCGACCGCACGAACAGGATACAGGAGATTGCGGGCAGAAAGACTTTTGCCAATCCGCGCAACTGTGCTGCAGGGACGCTGCGTCAGCTTGACCCTGAAATGACGCGGGAGAGAGGACTCTCATTTTACGTCTTCAATGTTCAGGAAGGCGCACAGGATCTGACGGTCTCTCATTACGAAGGGCTGAATCGCCTCCTTGCCGAAGGTGTAAAAACGGTACCCTGCACACTGTGTGAGACGGATGATGAAATTATCAGGGCGATTGACGAAATCGGCGAGATGCGGGGAAACCTTCCGTATGATATTGACGGAGCTGTTGTTAAAATAGATCAGACTGCTTACAGAAATGATTTTCCGGCCGGATCCAAATACAGTGCGGGGCATATCGCCTATAAGTATCCACCGGAAGAGAAAGAGTCTGTCATTCGTGATATCGAGATTTCAATCGGTATGACGGGAAGGGTCAATCCGACCGCAGTATTCGATCCGATCCGGCTCTGTGGTACAACGGTTTCAAGAGCCACGCTCCATAACCAGGATTTTATAAACTCGCTCCATATAGGCATCGGAGATACTGTGATCGTCTATAAATCGGGTGAAATAATACCAAAGATCAGATGCTCTGTTCCGGAAAAAAGACCCGAAGGCGTTACTGATTTCAAGCTTCCGGATGTGTGCCCGGTCTGCGGCGGACCGATTGTACAGATAAAAAACATGGCGGACAAGAAATGTATTAATCCGAGCTGTCCGGCTCAGCTTGAGAGACATCTCATTAATTTTGTGGGCAGGAATGCAATGGATATCAAAGGCTTCGGTCAGGAAAACGTTCTTACACTGGTACGCGAGGGACTGATTAACGATATCGGTGATATCTATACACTCAAAGAACATCGGGACGTCATGCTGGAAAAGAAATTGATCGGGCTCGCAAAGAGTACTGACAAGCTTCTCGATGCGATTGAAAAGTCAAAGGAAAATGACCCGTGGAGACTTCTGGCCGGTCTTGCAATCGATAATGTAGGGACGGTGTCGGCCAGAACTATTATGAATTATTTCGGCTCTTTCCGAAAGCTGATGAATGCAACAAGGGAAGAGCTGCTCGAAGTTCCGGACATAGGGGAGACGATTGCGGATTCCATTCTTGAATTCTTCGGAGCTGAAGAAAATCGTGAGCTTATAGAACGCCTCGGAGCAGCCGGTCTGCGTCTCGAAAACGACAGCATTGAACGGTCGGATGAACTGGCCGGCAGAACATATGCCGTGACAGGTGATATTACACATTTTAAGAACAGAAATGAGCTTGTGGTCTTTATCGAACAGCGAGGAGGAAAATGTGCCGGAAGCGTTTCGAAAAAGACATATGCTCTTATTAATAACGATCCGGCGTCCCAGTCTTCTAAAAATAAGAAAGCCCGGTCACTCGGAATTCCGATTATAACGGAAGAAGAATTCCTGCAGAGTCTTGAAACGCTACGGACATCGGAAAATGAAGTTTAATCTCTGACGCAGAATTCCCGTGACATAAGTCGTGAGATGAATGCGCAAAATGAAACTTGTCTCTGACATGGGATACAAAGGCGTTCTTGATGCGGAATCAGAGGATGGTGAAAAGAATGCCTGATATCGACTGATTCAGACAGATAATAACAGGAGGTAAGTGTTATGCCGATAAAAGTGCCGAATGATCTGCCGGTACGCGCCATACTGGAGAAGGAAAACATTTTCGTAATGGACGAGAATCGCGCGATTCATCAGGATATTCGTCCTATAAAAATATTAATTTTAAACCTCATGCCTTTGAAAGAAGCAACCGAACTGCAGATTTTAAGGGAACTTTCCAATACTCCGCTGCAGATTGACTGCACTTTTATGTGCATGAAATCTCATGATTCCACCCATACATCAAAGAGCCATCTGGATACTTTTTATGTTACATTCGATGAGATAAGGAAGCTGAATTTTGACGGGATGATCGTGACCGGAGCACCGGTGGAGCTGTATGAGTTCGAGGAAGTAGATTACTGGGATGAGATCTGCCGCATATTTGCCTGGATTAATACGCATGTTACATCCACTATCTACCTTTGCTGGGGGGCTCAGGCTGCC
>CAMYVI010000139.1 GCA_947302185.1 uncultured Lachnospiraceae bacterium | reverse complement strand
TGTTGAATTCGAGGAAAAAATGTACGCCATAGGAAAAATTCCGGGAGGTTTCAACAAACGTGAGGGCAAGGCCAGCACACATGCAGTACTGACAAGCCGCGTCATTGACCGACCGATGCGTCCTCTGTTCCCGAAAGACTACAGAAATGATGTGACATTGAATAATCTTGTCATGTCAGTCGATCCTGAATGCGACCCGGAAGTAGTGGCTATGCTCGGATCGGCTCTTGCAACAAGTATTTCCGACATACCGTTCGACGGCCCGTGCGCCATGACGCAGCTTGGACTCATCGACGGTGAATTCGTTGTAAATCCGGGTTACGAACAAAAGCAGAAGTCAGATCTTGCTCTGACTGTTGCTTCTACAAGGGAAAAGGTCATCATGATCGAGGCCGGTGCAAATGAAATCTCTGATGAGAAGATGATCGAAGCAATCTATAAATGTGATGAGATCAACAAGGAGATCATCCGGTTCTTCGATACGATCATCGCAGAAGTCGGCAAGGAAAAGCATGAGTATCTTCATTATGAGATTCCGCAGGAGCTGAACGCAGCCCTTTATGAAATCTGTCCTCCGGATGAGATGGAGAAAGTCGTATTTACGGATGATAAGCAGACCCGTGAAGACAATGTCGCTCAGGTTCGCGCAGCATTTGAAGAGAAATACGGCGATAATGAAGAGTGGATGGCGCTCATCGGCGACGCACTTTATCAGTATGAGAAAAAGACTGTCAGAAAGATGATTCTTGTCGATCATAAGCGTCCCGACGGACGAGAGATCAAGCAGATCCGTCCGCTCGCAGCCGAAGTTGACCTGATTCCGAGAGCACACGGCTCGGCTATGTTCACACGCGGACAGACACAGATCTGTGATGTTGTAACACTTGCACCGCTCTCCGATGCACAGCGGATAGAAGGGCTCGACCCGTACATCACTGAGGCGAGATATATGCATCAGTATAATTTCCCGTCCTATTCGGTCGGCGAGACCAAGCCGTCAAGAGGGCCGGGACGCCGTGAAATCGGCCACGGAGCACTCGCCGAGAAGGCTCTCGTACCGGTCCTTCCGTCCAAGGAAGAGTTCCCGTATGCGATCCGTGCCGTATCCGAGACATTTGAGTCCAATGGTTCCACATCGCAGGCTTCTATCTGTGCTTCTTCCATGGCGCTCATGGCAGCCGGCGTACCGATCAGAAAGTCTGTCGCGGGTATCTCCTGCGGTCTTGTGACCGGTGAGACGGATGACGACTATATCGTGCTGACTGACATCCAGGGACTTGAGGATTTCTTCGGCGATATGGACTTCAAGGTTGCCGGTACACATGACGGCATCACGGCAATCCAGATGGATATTAAGATCCATGGTCTCACACGCCCGATCGTGGAGGAGGCTATTCGCAATACACACGAAGCAAGAGAGTATATTCTTACAAATGTCATGGAGCCCTGCATCGCAGCTCCGCGTGCATCTGTATCCAAGTGGGCACCGAAGATCGTTCAGATCAAGATCGATCCGGATAAGATCGGCGATGTTGTCGGCCAGAAGGGCAAGAATATCAATGCAATCATTGCCGCATACGATGTCACGATCGATATTGAGGATGACGGCTCGGTTTCCATCTGCGGTCAGGATATGGACAAGATGGATCAGGCAATTGAGGCAATCCGCATCATCACGACTGAATTCGAAAAGGGTATGGTCCTCACCGGAAAGGTCGTTTCAATTAAAGAGTTCGGTGCTTTCCTTGAGTTCGCACCGGGTAAGGAAGCTATGGTACACATTTCAAAGATCGCTAATACACGGATTAATCGTGTTGAGGATGTTCTCCAGATCGGTGATGTCGTGAGAGCAGTCTGCCTCGGTAAGGACAAGATGGGACGTATCAGCTTCTCCATCAAGGACTGCCCGAAGGACGCAATGGATGTCGGCCGCGTTGTAGCGTCTGCCGATCCGGAATAATGCGATGATTGTAGCAGGTAAGTTTGAAAAAGTGAGTCCTGCCCGGTTCCGAAAGGACTGGGCGGACACATTTTCGGAAAAATCCGACGAATTAACGGCGAGTATATACAACGGGATAAGGCTTCCCCGGAGGGCGACAGCCGGATCTGCCGGATACGATTTTTATTCGCCGCTCGACTTTGTGCTGGCTCCCGGCGAAACTATCATGATTCCGACCGGAATACGCTCAAAGATCAATGACGGCTGGGTGCTGATGATTTTTCCGCGGAGCGGTCTCGGATTCAAGTATCGGATCCAACTCAATAATACAGTCGGGATAATTGACAGCGACTATTACGGTTCTGATAACGAAGGTCATATTTTCATTAAGATCACGAACGATTCCAATGAGAGGAAGACGCTGTCCCTGAAGAGGGGAGACGGATTTGCACAGGGAGTGTTCCTTCCCTTCGGCATAACTTCCGATGAGGAGGTGACCGGGATCAGGAACGGAGGATTCGGCAGCACAGGCGGAGCAAAATGAGAAAAAGGGCTGACGCATTAAGGTGTGAAGCCGCAATATACAGCAGACGCTATTCATATCGGTCTCCTGTATATTGTGCCTGCACTTCTTAATGCGGCAGCCCCTTGCTTTCTCTTAAGCTTTTTTCGGAACAGCAGTTCCACAAAGTAAGAATCAATCTAATTCATCAAACTCTTCCGCGTCGAGAATCTCGTCAAAAGCATCAACGGCAGCTTCATATTCATCATCGTCCTCGATGTTTTCAATTTCCGGGTCTTCATCATCACCATGATCGATAAAGCGGTAGATCAGGACTTCATCTGAATCTTCGGCTATTGGAAGCAGCGCAATGTAATCATTGTCACCTACCGGATAGATGCAGAGAATTGAGCACTCCAGTTCTGTATCGTCATCAAGTGTGAGAACAACAGTACCGAGATCTTCACTATCTTCAAATTCTTCAGAATTCATGATTTCGTTGTCGGACACGTTCTTGAACCTCCTTTTTTAGTATATTACCAAGAGAATAGCAGATTAACCTTTAAAAAGCAACCGGAAATGGTTTATAATGGTAGACAGCTATGTTTTGATGTAATAGCAAGGGGGTGGAATTTTGGTTAGGAAAACGGAGTTTAAGATTTCGGCAGGCAGTCCGCTGAGGTTGGGTACATACGCAGTCGGAAACACTGTTAATTTTGCTGTAAATATACCGGATGACCGGGAGGCCAGATTGGTGCTGACAGATCCTTCCGGGGAGGAAATCATCGGAACTGTCGATCTTCCCGTAAACGAGCGCATAGGCGACGTGAGCTGTGTCTGTATTTCGGCCGGGCCGGCAAGAATTTCCGGGTACTATTATGAAATAGACGGAGAAAAATATGTGGACCCTTATGCCAGAAAAATAAAGAACGGCGTCTGCTATGTAGACTATGAAAAATATAACTGGGGCGGGGATACTGCGCCCGGATACAGTCTCAGTGATTTGATTATTTATAAGCTTCATGTACGGGGATATACTATGGATCCGAAGTCCGGTGCCCGCGACAAGGGGACCTTTAAGGGGCTGATGCAGAAAATTCCGTACATTAAGAAGATGGGATTTACAGCTGTCGAGCTTATGCCTGCTTATGAATGGAGTGAATCCCTTAAGAACCCGGCAGACGAGAACAGACCGGTAAGAGAAGCCAGTCTCAGTATGCTTCGAGGAAACGTGAATCTGAAAGAAGTATTGCGTGCAAACGCAGCCGAGACAAGTGACATACCGGAGAAGAAGAACTACTGGGGATATTCCGCCCGCAATTATTATTTTGCTCCAAAGCAGGTTTTTTCCGCATCGGATGATTCGATCACCGAATTCAGAAATCTGATTAAGGCTCTGCACGCTGCAGGTCTTGAGTGCATTATGGAATTCTATGTTGCGCCCGGCACATCCGTGACATATGTGCTGGAGGCGCTCCGTAACTGGAAAATTTCCTATCATGTGGATGGATTCCATGTGATCGGAATGGGTATAGCCAAAGAATCGATCCTGGAGGATCCGATCCTTTCACGCACCAAGATATTTATGGATTATCTTGATGACGGCCAGAAAAGCAGGCTCCGCCGCCGGACCCGCGCTATATCCGGCAATGATTTTCAGATTTATGCACGCCGTTTCCTCAAAGGTGATGAGAATATTGCAAATGCTTTTGCCTGGCGCATGCGCAACAATCCGGACAATTACGGTATAGTGAATTATGTTGCAAACGTTGACGGATTCACTCTTCTGGACGCAGTCAGTTACAATGAGAAGCATAATGAAGCAAACGGCGAGAATAATTATGACGGTTCGAACGAGAATTTCAGCTGGAATTGCGGTGTGGAGGGTCCTACGAAAAGAAAGAGGACCAACGAGCTCAGAAAAAAGCAGGTACGGAACGCGCTTGCCTACTGTATGCTCGCACAGGGTATTCCGCTGATCTATGCGGGAGATGAGTTCGGCAACACGCAGGACGGAAATAACAATGCCTACAGCTGCGACGATCCGATTGGCTGGGTGAATTGGACGAATGCCAGAAAATATGCCGATATCACGGAATTCTTAAAGGTGCTGATCGATTTCCGCAAGGCTCATCCGATTCTGCATCCGGACAAAAGTCTGCGCGGAACCGATTACAGGAATCTGGGATACCCGGATATTTCTTTCCATGACACAAAAGCATGGTACTATATCGATGATCCGAAGTCGAGATCCATAGGAATTCTTTTGAACGGCGCTTACGCCGGGGAAGATAACACATATATTTATATCGGTCTGAATGCACACTGGGATCCGCATACATTTGCGCTGCCGTCTCTTCCGTACGGTATGAAATGGGAACGCGCGATTGAATCTGCGGCAGAAGAGGCCGAGCAGATGCAGAGCAAAGCTGTCGATGCAGCGCTCGAACGCCTTGTCTCCGAAGCCAGGGACAGGGCCGTGATTGCTACTGCCAGGGCGCAGCATGCATACGAGGAGGAAAAAAGCGAGCGGGAATACAGAGCCTACTATTTCCGGCAGAAAGAAGAAGAGAGTGATTCCGATTCCGACAGTAAGTCACTTGAGAATGCAGTCCAGACGATAGAGAAACGTATTGCCGACAGGATCATGTTCGGGACGCACTCTGCGGCGGCCTTGCAGAAATCTGCAGATGAAGCCTGGGAGGAAGTAGAAAGAGTACAAAAGCTTACAGAAGCGTCTATATTCCCGAAGGATCAGCGCTTTATCATGGTACCGGCAAGATCGGTCACAATTCTGATGGGGGTACCGGAGGAATAAGGAGAAGACCAATGGATATCATTGGACATTTCAAAACTATAACGAGACACCATAATCTTGTGATGGGATACTGCTTCCGGGCGGGGCTTTACAGACAGGGCATCATGCATGACCTCTCTAAATACTCCCCGGAAGAGTTTCTGGTAGGCGCCAGGTACTATCAGGGGACACGTAGTCCGAATAACGCAGAGCGAGAAGCAAAGGGCGTGTCAGCCGCCTGGCTTCATCACAAAGGACGCAATAAGCATCATTATGAATACTGGATAGATTATTCAGGAGATATGAATGACGGCAGAGTACTGGCCGGTGCACAGATGCCGAGACGCTATGTTGCCGAAATGATTTTTGACCGGGTGAGCGCATCGCGTGTCTACAAGGGAGAAGCTTATACTGACAGCTCGGCTCTCGAGTATTTTATGGCTACAAGGGATAAATGCTGGTTCATTCATCCGGTAACATTAAGGCAGATGGAATTCCTTCTTCGTATGTGGGCCGATAAGGGGGAGGATTACACAATACGATACATCAGGTATGTATTCCTGAAAAAGAATCACCGGAGTAAGTTCTGACAGTATACAGTAGGGGATTATTTATCATGGATGGAAGAATAGAAGAATTGAGAGCGTGGAACTGCAGTGTAGACGATGCGCTTCTCAGAATGATCGGCGATGAAGAACTCTATTTAGAATTCCTCATGGAGTTTACAAAAGAGCCGACTTTTGATATGCTTTCAGTTGCACTTGTCGAAAACCGTATGAATGACGCTTTTGAGTATTCCCACATGCTGAAAGGAGTCACGGCAAATCTCGGTATCGATCCGCTCTATGAAAGAATGGTCTCATTGACTGAGATTCTTCGCAATGATCCGGACGCTCATGCAGCTTTGGAGGAATTCGAGAGGTGTGCGGCTGCATTTGAAAAATTTAAAAGGATAATGGCGGGAGAGAAAACTTGAGCAGAAAATCATCTTATTATGATTACAATCTGATAGCTGTAATACTTCTTCTGATCTGTTTCGGGCTGGTAATGCTATACAGTACCAGCGCTTACACGGCGGAGATTCAATACGGCGATGATATGTTCTTTTTCCGGCGTCAGGCATTGATCACGGGAGCGACTATTGTGATTGCAATGCTGATATCTCTTGCCGATTATCATATACTATGGAACCTGAGCTGGCTCATCTATATCGGGTCGTCGATTTTGATGATTGCAGTTCATTTTTTCGGGATTACAAGACACGGAGCCAGAAGATGGCTCAAAATCGGGATTGAATTTCAACCGGCTGAAATAGCAAAGATCGCTGTGATCACATTCGTGCCCATGCTTATCGTGAGGATGGGACGTGACATGAAAAATGTAAAATCAATGCTGATCCTTGTGGCGGTCGGCCTTATTCTGTCTGTGTTCGCTCTTGTGTTCACTGACAATCTGAGTACTGCTATCATCATTTTCGCCATCGACTGGATCATTATTTTTGTAGCACATCCGAAGACCAGACCTTTCATGATAGCGGCTGCGGTTCTGCTCGCGGTGACTGTTATCGGCGTGCTGTGGCTTTGGAACGTCG
>CAMYVI010000138.1 GCA_947302185.1 uncultured Lachnospiraceae bacterium | reverse complement strand
ACAGGATATGAAGGGAATGTTCAGCAGATGCTATTCACTGACAGATGTAGATCTCGACAGTTTCAATACATCGAATGTTAAGGACATGAGCTCTATGTTCTATAAGTGCGGCAGCCTGGAAAATCTGAATGTATATTCTTTCGATACAAAGAAGGTCACGAAAATGGTGAGCATGTTCTATGAGTGCGGCAGCCTTAAGGAATTGAATGTTGCCGGCTTCGTCACATCAAATGTTACGGATATGACGTATATGTTTGCCAGATGCTATGAACTGGAGCAATTGTATTTCGGTGATTTTAACACGTCGAAGGTGACATCCATGGGAGCCATGTTCCAGATGTGCGGAAAACTGAAATATATATCGACACTTTATTTTGACACTTCTAATGTGAAGAATTTTTTGAACATGTTCAGTTACTGCTCGGCGCTGGAAGAGCTGTACTTAAAAAATTTCGATACATCCAATGCCACCGAGATGTCAGGCATGTTCAATAACTGCAGCAGCCTGAAGAAGCTGGATCTCAGCAGTTTTGATACGTCCGCGGTCGAAGACACGGATATGAAAAATGACGGATTCATTACGGGTTGCTCCGGTCTCGTGGAATTGCGGACTCCTAAGGTCAATACCCTTGACGCCGGGCTTCCCAAGACCATGTATGATGGCGACGGAAAAAGCTATTCGCTTCTTCCGAAGCTTACGAAAAGCATTGTGCTGAGAAATAAGCCGTTTAAAGACATTTCCAAAGCAGTCGTATCGGGAATAAGTCTTTCTTACGGATATACCGCCTCTTCGATTCAACCGGCTTTTACCGTCACATATAACGGTAAAGTTCTCACTCCGGATGTAGACTACACATATTTCTTCTATGACAATCTGTATCCGGGAACTGCACGTCTGGAAATTGAAGGTATCGGGAATTACGGCGGAATAAAAGTGAAGACTTTCGAAATTGTGGACTGCGTGTCTTCTATCACAGACGGAGGAACTTATCAGCTGATTCCGAAGAATAATTCGGAAACTGCGGTGTGTGCTTATTCCGGAAAAATGGTCAACAATACCAAAGTCTACATTACGGATCGAAGTGCTTCCGAAGCTATGCGGTTCGTGGCAAAAAAGAATTCGGACGGTTCCTGGAAGTTCATTAACGCGAAGTGCGAGCTGGCTCTTGCCATTCAGCAGAACAGTAAAGAAGTCGGAAAAGGACTTGTATTATACGAGCAGACTACGAAGCCGATGCAGAACTGGAAGCTCGAGAAGAAATCCGATAACTCATTTGCAATCAAGAGTGCCGTGACCGGTCTGTCCATCGCAATGTCCGACGCTTCTGCAGCAAAGGGCACAACTCTCAGCATGCAGACATCTGCCAGTTCCGGTCTGCAGAGGTTCTATTTTGCCGCTGCCGACCCGGTCAAGACGCCATATAAAGGAACCTATGCGATCCGTGCGTCGAAAGATAAGACTTATGCTGTCAATATCAACGGTGCTTCCGTTAAGGAAGGCGCAAATGTGAATTTATATAAGTTTTCCGATTTGCCGGAACAAAAATTTACGGCGCTGTACAGCGGCGGCGGTTATTATAGATTCGTCAATTTGAAATCCGGAATGGTAATTACAGCCGTAAGTCCGAATGCCGAATCTAACGTCGTTCAAAAGAAGTGGGGAGGCTTAAATGAACAGAGATGGAAGTTCACGAAGCAGTCTGACGGAACGTATAAGCTGGTTAATGCCGGCGGGTACGTGCTCCATCTCTCCGGCAACTCGGCAACGAACGGTACGAATATTGTCGCAAAGAAACCGGCATCGACCGGCGCGCAGAAGTGGTTCATGACTAAAGTAAAATAAATACTTATGGTAACGATTGAGTCTTCTTATTAATTAATAAAGGTGCAGAATAATGAAGTACTTAAGAAATATTTGTGTCATTCTTGTGACGCTGTGCCTGCTGGCAGGTACAGCCGCCGGCTGCGGTAATACACAGACAGGAGGTGCCGGGACAGCAGCGGATTCGGGCAAACAGGATATGTCCGTACAGGAAGATGCTTCCGCAGCGGCAGAAAGCACTGCATCGGAGGCAGTACCGGCGGAGAAAAAATCCGACATCATTATCCTATATACCAATGATGTCCACTGTGCCGTAGATGATAATATCGGTTATGCAGGCCTTGTCGCTTACAGAAAAGAAATGGAAGCGGAAGGTTATGATACTCTGCTTGTTGACATCGGGGATGCAGTTCAGGGAGGAACTTTCGGTTCGCTGAGCAAAGGGGAATCGGTGGTCCACTTGATGAATGAAGCAGCCTACGATGCAGCGGCAGTCGGCAATCACGAATTTGACTACGGAATGGGGCGGCTTTTTGAATTGAAGGACATAGCGGAATATCCTTACGTATGCTGCAATCTGATTGATATTCGGACGGGCGAGCTGCCATTTGATCCGTACCGGATCATTGAAGCCGGAGGCAGGAAAATAGCACTTATCGGCGTCACGACCCCGGACTCTTACAGCTCATCGACGCCGACTTATTTCCAGGATGGGGAAGGTAACTTTATTTACAGTCTCTGCGAAAGCGAGGACGGAAGCAAACTTGCGGAGACTATCCAGAAAAATGTGGACAGCGCCAGAGACGAAGGAGCCGACTATGTCATTCTTCTGACACATCTCGGTATCGCGGATGTATCTGCTCCGCATCGCTCTACCGATCTGATTCCTATGCTGAGCGGTGTGGATGCCGTGATAGACGGTCACTCCCATTCCGTGGTTGAAATGGAGAAAGTGAAGGACAAGGACGGGAAGGCTGTTATGCTCTCACAGACCGGAACCAAGTTCACGTCGATCGGCAAACTGACGATCTCGGAATCCGGGGAGATGAAAACGGAACTCATTACTGAGTATGAGAAAAAAGATCCGGGTATGGAAGAGGCGATTGCAGCTGAAAAAGCCCTGTTCGAAAGTATTCTTTCCCGCAATGTGGGCCATACGGAATATGATCTTTGTATGACTGATGAGAACGGCAATCGGATCTCACGGAACGCCGAGACAAATTTAGGCGATTTCCTTGCCGATGCATATAGATATGTGACCGGTGCGGAAATCGGTCTCGTAAACGGCGGTGCTATCCGCGATGAGATCCCGGCAGGAGACATCACTTTCGGCCATCTGCTCAGTGTGAGTCCTTTCGCTAACGAACTGGCATGCGTGAAAGCAACGGGTCAGGAGATTGCCGACGCTCTTGAATTCGGCGCAAGTGCCGAGCCTGAAGAATTCGGAGGCTTCCTCCATGTCTCGGGACTTACTTATACCGTTAACATGGAAAAGACTGCCGATATTGAGGTGGACAGTGAAGGTCTCTTTGTCGGTGTGAACGGCGACGAGCGCAGAGTAGAGAACATCATGGTGAACGGGGAACCGATCGATTATGAGCGCGTTTATACCGTAGGCGGAACGGCTTATTCTCTCAAAGAACACGGGGACGGTCAGACGGCTTTCCACGGCGAGGCCGTTGAGATGCCATACATGGAGGATGTTCAGGCTTCGGAGAAATACCTGACGGAAGCTCTTGGAGGCGAGATTCCGGAAACCTATGCCGATCGTTACGGAGAAGGACGTGTCTCGATCATAAACGCTGAGGCAAATACAGCACCGGAAGAGCAGACTGAGGCTGAAGCGGATGCGGCGTCAGAGGAACCGGGAGCAGAGTCTCAGGCGGAGGCCGATGCCGCAGCATGAAACAGGAAAACTGAAGGAACAGATAATTTGTTGAATTGCGGCAGGTATTGTCAACATATGCTGACAATACCTGCCGATTATGAACAGCATGGGAGCAGAAAATGCAGGATAAAAAAGTTCAAAGGATTTCATATGCAGCCATGATTGCTGCGGTCTATGTCGTGCTTACATTTGTTTTCGCACCGTTTTCATTCGGAGAGATTCAGGTGCGAATATCTGAAGCGCTGACAATTCTGCCTGTGTTCACGCCCGCAGCCGTACCGGGGCTTTTCGTAGGATGTCTTCTCGGTAACATGCTTGGCGGCGCAGCCCTGCCCGATATCATATTCGGGAGCCTTGCGACACTGGCCGGCGCCATAGGAACGAGAGCGCTGAGGAATGCTAATCCTTTCCTTGCTCCGATTCCGCCGATTGCCGCCAATACGCTGATAGTGCCCTTTGTTCTGAGATACGCTTACGGAGTGAATCTGCCGATACCGCTAATGATGCTGACTGTCTGTGCGGGCGAGGTGATTTCCTGCGGCGTGCTGGGTATGATTCTTTATTATATACTGCGAACCCGTGTGAAAGTTTTTTCCCGGGACAATTGAGGAATTCATTTGTCTCCGGTCAGCCGGAGCTCGTCAGCATGCGCTTTCATTCCTTCAATCACGATTGCCGCCACTTCTCTGATCTCCATACCGAGCATCTCGCAGCCCCTGAGGATCAGAGGACGGTCGCATTTGGCTGCAAATCTCTTGTCTTTCCACTTCTTCATGAAGCTCTTGACTTCCAGGTCCGTAATACCGTTCGGGCGCATACGGGCTGCGGCCTGTACGATACCCGTCAGCTCATCGACGGTAAAGAGGGATTTTTCCATATCGGATATGGGCTCCACATCGGTGCAGATGCCGTAACCGTGAGAGAGTATTGCCCTTATGTCCTCTTCCGGAACGCCGAGCTCGCGCAGAGGCTCCTCGGTATGGGCAAGATGCTCATCCGGATACTTTTCGTAATCATAGTCATGCAGCCAGCCCACTGCTTCCCAGTGCTCTTTGTCCTCACCGAAATGGTCTGCCATCGCACCCATGGCGGCGGAGACGTTGGCGGCATGGAGCAGAAGATGGTCTTCAGTGACCATGGCTGCATTGATTTCTTTGGCTTTTTCGAGAGTTAATGTTTCCATATTTTCTCCTTTAGAGTGATTTTTCTCCCATTATTTCACAAAGAGTGCGCTTATGCTATACTTTTTTCTATATTTAGAACAGGTATGCCGTTCCGTGCGGCTGAACAATGAAGTACTGCGCTCGCGGCTGCCGCAGCCATGTTGCACGATAAATAAGCAGATTTAAGGTGGGTATTAATGTGCTGCAGATATTGGATCGACGATTCTCCGGATCTTGCGGAAATTGTCTCGGAAATGAATAAGTCGCCTCTTCTCGGCAAATGGCGCGATGCGCCGCATCCCGTCTCTCACGGAGAGGTCAGGCCGACCGACATAGCGCCGGTCATCGCCCCGAACAGAAGCGGCCTGCGGCAGGTCTACCCCATGAAATGGGGGTTCAAAGGCAGATCTCTGCTGCTCAACGCGAGAGTGGAGACTGCCGGCTCAAAAGCAACCTTCAGGGAGGCATGGAACCGGCATCGCTGCATTGTCCCGGCATCCTGGTATTATGAGTGGGAACACATAACCGAAGAAGGCGGCAGGAAACGGACAGGTGATAAATACAGAATCAACCCGAAAAGAAGCGGACTGACCTGGCTCTGCGGATTGTACAGAATCGAGGAGGGGCTTCCGGTATTCGTTGTATTGACGCGTAAGGCCGACGACTCCATTCTGTTCATTCATGACCGGATGCCGTTGATCCTGCCGGAAGAGTGTATAGACAGATGGATATGTCCGGATACAAGACCGGAGACTCTGCTTCCGGAGGTCCTGACTGACATGAGTTATGAGGTTGCGGAGGAGAAAAGACGACAAGAGAAGATGCCGGCGGCGGTACGGCAACGGCTGCTGCAGCAGGCGGAGAGAGCAACAAGGTAACAGTTGATCCTTACAGCGGAGACCAGGTAAAGATCGCATATGTGGCACATGACCTCGGAACGCCTAACAATCAGGGCTGGAAAGAAGGAATTGAGAGAGAATGCGCTTCCTGGGACAACATCAAGGTAGATTCCTACAATGCCGAGAGTTCTGCTGAGACTCAGGTACAGATTATGTCCGATGTCATCAGCCAGAAGTACAATGCTATTATTCTGCAGTGTTCTGACGGAACGGCACTCGCACCTTCAGTAAAACAGGCTGAGGAAGCCGGAATCCCGGTCATCACGGTCAACCTGGATGCAGATACAGTTCACAGCGCGCTTGTTATGGCTGTGGATTATGACGCAGGCCGTATGGCTGCCGATCAGATGGCGAAAGATATCGGCGAGTCGGGCGAGATCGCGATTATTCAGGGTGTTCCCGGACTGAAGCGTACAGATAATCTGGAGAAAGGATTCCGTGATACGATCGCCAACTATTCCGGCATCGAAATCGTTGATGCGCAGTCCGCTTCTTTCGAGAAAGAGACAGCTATCACTGTTATGAACAGCTTCCTTCAGAGCCATCCGAACCTTAAAGGCGTCTTCGCAATCAATGACGCTATGGCTGAAGGTGCAGCGCTCGCAGCAGAATCCGCAGGTAAGAAAGGCCAGCTTTCCATCTGGGGAGCAGACGGTGAGAAGGATGCTCTGGCTATGATCGAGAGCGGCGACATGACAGGAACCATCTATACCAACAGCTGGGATGAAGGTTCAACAGCGGCTAAGATCGCTCTGCTTATGATCGGTTCCGAGTACAGCTACAATGTGCTTGAGAAGACACCTCAGGTCATCATGGAGCCCATTATTGTGACTAAAGACAACGTTGCAGACATTCCGGAAGAAGATCGTTGGTGATTAATTAGCCTTCCGCGGGGAGTGCTTTATTAAGTCTGTCGGCAGCAGAAATGTGCGTCATTTTTCCGAAATTGCGCTATGTTTTTGCTGCCGCTTAATGATATAGCTCCCCCTGATTGCTTTGACTTAGGAGGTATCTATGAAGGAGATGAATCAAACAACACTGCGCAGATTGATATCTGT
>CAMYVI010000137.1 GCA_947302185.1 uncultured Lachnospiraceae bacterium | reverse complement strand
GAGAAAAGTCCGTATGCGAGGAGAATGTCCATCGAATTCATATCGCAATTGTCATGATGTGAATCTGTACCTGTTCAAAACTCAAAGCAAAATAATTATGTATGGCATGAGCCTGCTATAGAGCAAAACTATAGCAGGCTCATGTTTTAACGTATTAACACTTTTTTTAAAATCCTATTATAATGATAGGAAACAGAGAAAAGAGGTTATATCCATGATACTGAACAAAAGGACAGCGGGAAACGGCCTGCATGCTCATCCTCGAATGTATTGCTTAAGCGGAGATCGAAACACGAAATAGCATATGAACAATTGCGAAACGCTTCATTTTTCTGACAGAAAAGTTTCGTAAAAACTTTAAAGAAACATGGAAAAAACAACGCCCGGCAGACGTAGCCGAATTGCGATACATTTGAATAGAGGAGAAGAATTATGGCACAGATAACAAAAGAAACCGCAGCAGCATGGAGATTTGAGACAAAACAGCTTCACATAGGACAGGAAGACTATGATCACGCAACGGATTCCCGTGCGGTACCGATATATCAGACATCATCCTTTGTATTTCGAAACAGCCAGCATGCGGCGGACAGATTTGCCCTGAGAGACGCCGGTAATATTTACGGCCGGCTGACCAATCCGACAGAGGATATATTTGAACAGAGAATCGCTGCTCTTGAGGGCGGTATTGCGGCCCTTTCCGTTGCCTCCGGTGCGGCAGCGGTCACATATGCGATCCAGAACGTGGCGCTTGCGGGAGATCACATAGTAGCGGCCAAAAATATCTACGGCGGAACTTACAATCTGCTGGCTCATACACTGATTGATTACGGAATCAAGACCACTTTCGTAGATCCGCTTGTTCTGCAGAATTTCGAGGACGCTATCTTACCGAACACGAAAGCTCTTTATATCGAGACGCTCGGCAACCCGAACGGGGAGGTCGTAGATATCGAAGGCGTTGCCGAGATTGCACACAGACACGGAATACCGGTCATTATTGATAATACATTTGCAACTCCTTATCTGCTCAGACCGATCGAGCACGGGGCGGATATCGTGGTCGAATCGGCAACCAAGTTCATCGGCGGACACGGAACATCGATTGGCGGCGTTATAGTAGACGGAGGCAGATTCGACTGGGGCGCTCATGCAGATAAGTTCCCTCAGCTGACACAGCCGAACGAGAGTTACCATGGAATAAGCTTTGTGCAGGCGGCAGGTCCTGCAGCTTTTATCACAAGGATCCGGGCAATCCTTCTCCGCGATACAGGCTCGACGCTCTCACCTATTCATAACTTCATATTCCTGCAGGGACTTGAGACACTTTCTCTGCGTGTTGAGAGACATGTCGAGAATACACTGAAAGTCATTGATTATCTGAAGACAGTTCCGCAGGTGGAGAGTATAAGCCATCCGTCGCTCTCTGACGACCCGGAACAGAGAAGGCTTTATAATGAGTATTTCCCGAACGGAGCCGGATCTATCTTCACATTCCGCATTAAAGGCGGCGCGAAGGAAGCACAGGAGTTTATTGACAGACTGCAGCTGTTCAGCCTTCTTGCAAATGTCGCGGATGTAAAGTCACTGGTCATTCACCCGGCCAGTACGACACACTCCGAACTTAATGATGAAGAGCTGGCGGACCAGGGAATTTATCCGAATACGATAAGGCTTTCAATAGGCACGGAACATATAGACGACATAATCGCGGATCTGAAGCAGGCTTTTGAGGGGTAAAAGAGGATCCGCTGTCAGAGAAAAAGCAAAGAGAGATGAAATTCGGAAGGGGCTGTCGCGACGGTCCCTTCTTTAAGTTTGTCCGCGATAGGGCAAAACGCCGGCCGTAGCGTCTCTTTCGAGAACCGAAAGCTATTCTTGTTTATCTTAAATTCGTGTGCTATACTGACTTTATCGTATGGGTTATTCACATCTTATATTAGTATTATTACTTAAACTTCCCACTCGCTGACGGATACAACATGTGTGAAGTTTCAGACAATAATCCTACAAATATCATATCTTTGGTGCCATGCGGCCGTGACGGAATTGGCAGACGTGCAGGATTTAGGTTCCTGTGTCGCGAGGCGTGAGGGTTCGACTCCCTTCGGCCGCATCTTATTTACACCTGCAGGAGAATTTCCAATGAAAATTATAATTGTCGGCTGCGGCAAAGTAGGCGGTACTTTAGCTAAGCAGCTATGCAGTGAAGGACACGATATAACTGTTCTTGACAAAGACGCATCTAAATTACGTGCAATGTCTTCCGGATATGATGTACTTGCACTTGAAGGAGACGCATCCAGCTACAGTGATCTGAAGGAAGCCGGAGTCGAGGACGCGGACATTCTGATAGCTGTCACAGACTCGGATGAGAAAAATCTGCTCTGCTGTCTGATCGGCCGCAAAACCGGTAATCTGAGAGCGATTGCCAGAGTCAGAAATCCTGTTTATAACAGTGAAGTTGATTTCTTCAGACAGGGATTCGGACTCGCGATGGTCATCAATCCGGAAATGGCTGCGGCGTCTGAAATTGCCCGGATCTTCCGATTCCCGTCCGCAATCAACATCGAGACCTTTGCCAAGGGCCACATCGAATTATTGACATTCCATCTTCCGGAGCACAGTAAGCTGGCCGGAAAACCGCTCACGTATATTCATTCCAAACTCCACACAGATGTTCTTGTCGTCATGGTCAAGAGAGGCGGCCAGGTCACGATTCCTTCCGGTGATTTTGTCGTGCAGGCGGGAGACGTTCTGTCCATAGTGACCGGTCATGACCAGGCACAGGACTTTTTCGCCAAGATCGGCTTTGAGACCAATCGTGTGAAAAACGTCATGATCGTCGGCGGAGGAAAAGTAACATACTATCTTTCGAAAAGACTCATTGCCGACGGCATAAATGTCAAGATTATCGAGCGTGACAGATCAAAATGCGAGGAGCTGTCCGATCTTCTGCCGCGGGCTGAAATAATTCACGGCGACGGTATCGACGAAGATCTGCTTCTGGAAGAAGGAATTGAGGAAGTTGAGGGATTCACGGCACTGACGGGTCTTGATGAGCAGAATATCATGATGGGGCTTTTCGCTAAAAGTGTTTCCAAATCCGGTGTCAAGCTGGTCACGAAAATCACTAAGATCTCTTTCAATGATGTAATAGCCGGCCTGAACCTCGGTTCGATTGTCAATCCGAAGGAAATAACGGCAGATTATATTCTTCAGTTCGTAAGGGCTATGCAGGCTTCTGTCGGCAGTGAGATGGAAAATCTGTATAAGCTGCCTGATTCAAATGCAGAAGCGATGGAATTCCATATCGGCGAACAGTGCAGGGCATGCGATGTTCCGCTTCAGAAGCTTCAGCTGAAGAAAAATATCCTGATTGCCAAGATATACAGAGGAGATCATCTGTTCACGCCATCCGGTTCGGATGTCATGCGGATCGGTGACACAGTCGTTCTGGTCGCGCTGCGTGAACATAAGATCACGAATCTTGATGATATACTTGAGCTTTGATGTAGGGGGCGATTCATAAACCATGAATTACGGTATTGTCATTTATATTCTGGGGTGGATTCTCAGAATTGAAGGTGTTCTATTGCTTCTCCCCTGCATGACGGCTTTGATCTACAGGGAGAAAGCCGGGTGGGCATTCGTGGCGGCTGCACTTATCGCTTTTGTGACGGGATTTGCACTCAGCTTCAGGAAACCGCGAAGCACGAAAGTCTATGCCAGGGAAGGTTTTGTGGTAGTAGCGCTGGCATGGCTTGTTATGTCTATGATCGGTGCGCTGCCGTTCACGATGTGCGGCGATATTCCCAATTATCTGGACGCTGTATTTGAAACAGTTTCCGGTTTTACAACGACCGGTGCGTCCATTCTTCCTGAAGTGGAGTCTTTGAATCATTGCTCGCTCATCTGGAGAAGTTTTACTCACTGGGTCGGAGGCATGGGTATCTTTGTCTTCATGCTGGCCGTTATCCCGCTGCTCGGCGGTTCTACGTTCAATCTGATGAAAGCGGAGAGCCCGGGTCCTGTCGTCGGAAAATTTGTACCGAAGATTCGGGACAGCGCTGTTATCCTCTACGGAATTTATCTTGCGATCACAACAGTGGAAATGCTTCTTCTGTGGTTTTTCGGCATGCCGTTTTTTGAGGCTGTGTGCCACACATTCGGTACGGTCGGTACCGGCGGTTTTTCCGTAAAAAATACCGGCTATATGGGATATTCACCGATTCTGCAGAACACCACGACGTTTTTTATGATTGCATGCGGAATTAACTTCCAGTTCTATTTTTATCTGTTAGCGAAAAAGTTCCGGTTGGCGATCGGTATGTCAGAGGTCAAGGCATATCTTTCAATCATTCTCATATCAATCATTCTTATTGCTTTCAATACCCGTGGGATGTTCTTAACGACAGAGGAGACTGTAAGGCATGCGGCATTCCAGGTCGGTACGATCATAACGACAACGGGATATGCGACGTATGATTTCGATAAATGGCCGGAATTCAGCAAGGGAATTCTTCTTATACTGATGATTGTCGGTGCCTGTGCCGGTTCGACGGGCGGAGGAATGAAGGTTTCCCGTGTTGTTATCGTCGTGAAGGGAATGAAAAAAGAGCTGAACAGCATTATCCATCCGAGATACATCAAAAAGATTCAGTTCGACGGAGTACCGGTCGCTCATGAGACGGTCAGAAACACCAATGTCTTCATAGCCATTTACTTCGTGATCATGATTCTTTCGGTACTTTTGGTCTCTGTGGATAATCACGATTTTACAACAAATTTCACGGCTGTGTCCGCGACTCTGAATAATATCGGACCCGGTCTTTCTATGGTAGGTCCGACTCAGAATTTCGGATTCTATTCGGGATTTTCCAAATGTATCCTGATATTTGATATGTTGGCAGGACGACTTGAAATATTCCCGATGCTTCTTCTCTTTGCTCCCGGAAGCTGGAAGAAATATACGTAAGGGAATTCTCGCAACGTAAATTTACGGTGAATGAGAAAACTGAAACACGCCTCAGAAATAAGAAGCGGAGTCAGCTGGAAAAAAGATTGGTTAGATAATAAAGGAATATTGTATGGCAAACGGAATGACGAAAGAAAAGTATCAGACTCTCAGCGTCAAGGTCCTTCGGGATCTGGCGAAATCAAGGGGCGTAAATGCTTATTATTCCTTAAAAAAAGGAGAACTTATAGAAGCTATGCTGAAGCTCGATGAGGAGGAGGCCGGCAAAGCGGGCGTTTCTGCCGGTGATCCCAACGACGGTGTGTCTGCGCCTGCGGACAGTCATGCAGCGGAGCTTGAAGAAAATGAAAATGCGCCCGACGCAGTGTATTCGATGTCTGAGGATAACGAAGAACGATCCGACGAGGATATGTACGGAGCTTCCGATGAAGGGGACGAAGCGCAGGAGGACGGATCCGATGCGGCCGGAGAGGATAATGCTCCGGAAAAAGACGGGCTCCGCGAGAATCACAGAAAATACGAACCTGAAGAAGGCGGAAAGCAAAGACACTCCGGCATACCCGGCGACACCGGTAAACAGGTCCGGGGTATTCTCGAGGTCATGCCCGACGGTTTCGGTTTTCTGAGAAGTGCGAATTTTCTTCCCGGTGAAGACGATGTATATGTTTCACCTTCTCAGATCAGGAGATTTAATCTGAAAACGGGTGACATGGTCACGGGAAACAAGCGCGAAAAGGCGCAGGGAGAGAAGTACGGCGCTCTGCTTTATGTCAATACGGTAAATGACCAGCATGCGGAGAACGCGAGGAAACGCTTCCTGTTCGAGAACATGACGCCCATTTTCCCCAATGAAAGGATACGTCTTGAAAGGCCTGACGGATCGACTGCTACCCGGATACTTGATCTGATCTCTCCGATCGGAAAAGGTCAGCGAGGTATGATCGTAGCGCCTCCGAAGGCAGGCAAGACGACGCTTCTTAAGGATATCGCCAGATCGATTCTTGCCGGCAATCCGGAAGCTTATCTGATCATCCTTCTTATAGACGAGCGTCCCGAAGAAGTGACGGATATGAAGGAATCTGTTTACGGCAAGAATGTAGAGGTCATTTACTCCACGTTTGACGAGCAGCCCGAGCATCATAAACGCGTTTCCGAAATGGTCATTGAAAGGGCAAAACGTCTTGTTGAACATAAACAGGACGTGATCATCCTGCTCGATTCAATCACAAGGCTTGCAAGAGCCTATAACCTGACTGTATCTCCGAGCGGAAGAACGCTTTCCGGCGGTCTTGACCCGGCAGCGCTGCACATGCCGAAGAGGTTCTTCGGAGCTGCCAGAAATATGCGTGAGGGCGGAAGTCTCACGATCCTCGCTACGGCGCTCGTCGATACCGGAAGCAAGATGGATGACGTCGTTTACGAAGAATTCAAAGGAACCGGTAATATGGAGCTGATTCTTGACAGAAAGCTTCAGGAGAAACGCGTATTCCCTGCTATCGATATCGTTAAATCCGGTACGAGGCGCGAGGATCTTCTGCTTACGCCGAAAGAGCTGCGGGCAGTCGACCTTATGAGAAGAAGGATGAACGGGCTTAAGCCTGAGGATGCGGTGGAATCTATTCTCAATGCATTTGCAAGATTTCCGACAAATGAGCAGGTGGTCAACCAGGTCCTGGCAAAGTGGGGAAAAGAGCAGTAATCAATATTTCCCATAATGAGCAGGTGCTTACATAACGCTGTTTAATAAGCAAAAAGCACTGTTTAATAAGCAAAAAGTGCTTGCATACACTTTACAACTGTGTTAGAATCAATATCGCTGTCTTATGTGAAAAGGCGATAATTATTTTTGAATATGTATTTATAAAGAGGTGAGTGAAATGAAGGAAGGAATCCATCCGAATTA
>CAMYVI010000136.1 GCA_947302185.1 uncultured Lachnospiraceae bacterium | reverse complement strand
TCCGATGTGAGAGTGTTTGAAGACTACCAGCGCACCGAGCTCCGGCACGGATCCTGTCTTGCCAACTGACTGAAACTTATCAAATGTCTCAAAGCAGGAATACCCGCAGTAATTGCTCCGTGTCATATTCCAGTGTTTCAGGGCTTCCTCAACACCAAACTCCATTACTTCCATGGCAAACTGATATGTACAGCACCATGCCTGATCCTGACAGCCTTCCAGTCCTGCGTTATTAACGATTGAAGAAAAGACCTGATGATTATTCCCGGTCTCTGTATACGGGATCTGTGCAAGTTCCCATTCTCTGTTAATCAGATTCTGCAGACTCCCCATCTCCTCTTCTCCCTTCTTCGTATATCCAAACGGGTCACTTCCTGTTGTTGGGAAACAATAGAACGTGTATGTACTGCCAAGACGATTTTTAATGACTGTTTTATCTCTTATGTAATCAGATCTGTTCCTCACCGTGCCCGTGCTGATGCTCTTGATATCACTGAAACAGTCGTGTTCATTGATGTGTGCCGGAAGCGTCCTGAGTCCCTCACAGAGGACATATTTTGTATAGAGCTGATAGACTGCCCCCGCGTTCCCATTATCCATGTAGTGGGCTGCCCTGTAGAACCATCCCGATTTGCGTACATATTCGTACAGGGATTTGTATTTACTCTGCTGTTCAAACAAATTAGCCATCAGCGACAGCTCCGCGCAGGCCCCGTCGATACTGCCCTGCTCCTGGAGAGCAAGGTTGGCCAGACCTGCAATCTCATCGGACGTAAGATCATACTTTCTATAGTTCATGATTACCTCCTACAAAAAAACGGGGAGCCGAAGCTCCCCGTCTGCTAATGTATTATTCGCTATCGATCTGTTCATCTGATGAACTGTTTTTACCGGTGTCCTCATCGGCCGGCGGTCCGGATGACTCGTTTATCTTGCCATCATCCAGCAGATCTTTGATTTCTCTGAACCACAGATCTATCAGTTCCAGAAGAACATCCTCAGTGATGAAAAACTGTAACCAAGAGGGTAAGAGCAGTCTTGCACGGCTGACTACGTATTTTAATTTCTGCCGGCCAGCTCCGCTCTCTGTGTACATGTGCTCAGCTTTGAGCATAAGCTGATACGTCTCTGCACGGATCCCGTCAAGGCCTTTGAGCTTGGCGTGCTTATATCCGATATAAGCAGTCACAATCACAAGGCATATGATGATCAGGAAAAGAATAGGCAGAGGAATGCTGCTTAGCGCTTTCCAGAGTTCCATAGATACCTCCTCTTTATTTGTTATTTAAAAACTTGATAATGTCTGACTCTGCCTGTTTCAGGCTGTCTTTGTCATTGCCGTCTATAGCGTGTCGGAGCAGGGCGTGAGTGCCTAACATAAGAATGCGCATTTCTTCTTGGATAGAGTTGATCTGTTCGAAATCTCTGTTTGTCTTTCTTTCAAGTTCCTTGATATGCTTCTCATGGTCTTCCAGCTTCTCATCCTGTACAATTTCGGGCTTCTTGAAGAATCCCACAGCCCTCGCGATCCAGACGACCGCTGCCCCGATGATGCCGATTCCACCACAGGCGGCAAGAAATATTGATATGATATCCTGTAATGAGTACATAGTCTGCAATGGTGATTTCCTCCTGAATCGCATTAAAAAAGAGATGCGTCATGCATCCCTTGCGGTCTGTCTCTTGCTTTACTCATAATCATCACTTTCTGCCATAAATTTGTAATTACAATGGGTTGTTACAGTGCTCAGCTAACACAGCAGTCTTTTTATATTCGTTTTTTTGCTTATGTTTGAAAATTACTACTATATATAATCATCAATCTTAGCATGTCTAAGTAATATTCGCATTTTGTCTATACAAAACTGACATTAAAACGAACATTATTAGACGCTCAAATGAATATTATGAATCTGCTGTGTGGAAAGCCTTATGAGTTTCTTATTGTCCAACCTTTGACGTTAAGGATAAACTGCTCCAATGTCGTCTCGCCGTTATCGTCGGCAATAAACATGCTGTCTACTACGTTGCCTGTTATGCTCCGTATCGTAGGCAACAGACTCGACAGTCTTATGTCAAGGGTACTTGGACTCTCCACGTTGAGAGCGTTTGCAATCGAAACAAGACTATCGGCAGACAGCGACTTATCGTTATAAATCGAAAAGTTTGCGTGTATTGTGTTTGGAACGAAGCGCACGTCCTTTAATTTGCCGAGACCGTCCAGAATGTACGCAGTCCGATATGTCATGTCTATAACTCCGTTGATTTCTTCCAGTGCTGTGCATCCCGCAAAAGGACTGTTTTGGTTGGCGGGTCTGAATGCACTACCAACAAAATCAATGATTTTTATATCAACCGAATTCCTGACCATATCCTGCGAATTAATGCCTTCGCCATCTGCATAACCGATATTTTTGAGTATCAGATGTGTACAACCACTAATCCCCTGGAATGTTTTGTAAAGATTTGCAACTGCATTCCCCTCAAAATCAATCGTTACCGTATCCGGCAGAACAGCTTCCATAAAGGCGCTATTCAAAGAATAGACATACTTAAACGGATTAAAATACCCGCCGACCGTAACGCTCGACAGATAATCATATCCATCATCCGGCTCGACGACTTGCCGAGTCGTAAGCGCATCGACCGTCTTGCTCTGTACTGTCGGAGCAGGTATCTCCACCGTGACCGGATTGTATCCGTCTACCCCGTCAGGAGCCTCGTATGTGCCGTTTTCCGTGACCTCAAGCGGCTGAGTTACGACCTCATGCCCTACTTTGATGACGCTGTCGATTTCGCCGTCTAAAGCGATTTTCAAATTGATTTCGCCATCAATTACAATCCTGTCGCTCATGTCATCACCTCGTTTTTGTGATTTGGTAAGACCTTGACAATCTCCGTATTGCCGACTCCGCGGATTCCGTTGGTATCAACCCAGTTGAGCATGATTTCAACGTTGCCCGTCCCGAGTTTCAAGGTATCTGCCTGCGACAGCAGGAAAAACATTTTGTTTTCCAGTACTTCCGCATCGTCTAAATCTTTCCGGAGGATGATAATACCGTCCTTCTTAAACGTCAGGAGCGCTGTCGTAATATCAGACGGGACGACAGACCGAAAAGTGTATTCGATTGTCGGGGTAGTCCCTGCAACGATTTCTTTCAAGATATCACTCCTCTACTTCAATCCAACCGTAAACGCCAGGCTCCCACACATTTCCATCAACTGTACTCTCCCAGGTCTTGCCGTTGTGGGTTACACGGTCTCCCGTCATGTACGGATTCGTGCTGTCGGGCTGTACCCACTCTCCGATATCGGTGCCGTCCTGGCCTGCAAGGACTTCTGCCCACAGTGACGGAGCTGCTGTCGGTGTCCATGCAGGCTGTGATGTATGCGACTGTAAGCATTTGTACAGTTTTGTCTCAAATGTCAGCCTGTCACCAGCAACGTACTCTTTGCCGTTGCCGTCCCATTCCGGATACAGATCCACGCATTCAAGCGCCTGTTCATCGGTCATGACGTTTCGGGCCTTGCCGATAGCCCGAAGCCCTTTGACAATTCTTTCGTGTCTCATCCAAATACCTCCTCAAGCACAGGCAGGATTTCATCCTGATATGATGCATACTCTTCTGCTTCATCTCCGGACAAGATGACCATGCGGCTCATTTCATCCTGATCTTCCTGCGGAATTTCGACATACTTCTTGACGATTTTTCCGCCCTGCTCTTCCCACTGGTTGGCCCACATGTAACCTTCCGGCGGGTTATTGGTCGGGTCGATCGGCAGATATCCTGCCGCGCGATAGTCTGCAGATCTGGGCGATGCGATCAGTCTGCCGTTGACCTTAATCTGTTTCGGAGCAACTGTAAGTACCCCGTTTGTGATTTTTCCGTAAGTCATGTTATGCTCCTTCCTCCTCCGGAATGACAAACCCGTCATCCCATACCGGCTTGAACGGTCTCCGACCTTGAGAAAATATCAGGCGGTTTGTCGGACTGGCCTCGTCCATAAAGCCGGCCTGCTTTGTCAGGTAATCATAAATCGGTACGGCTTTGAGTTTAAGCTCGTTGCTTTCCGAATATTCGATACCGTAATAGTTCGTGCCGTATTTAAAGCACGTTGCAATATACGGCACAGTCCATGTCTTTCCGTCATTCCACCTTGTACGGACGCCCGCCGGGTCATATGCCTGCGATGCAGGACCGCCAACTTTTAAAGCTTCGGCAATCGGTTCGTTGATGTGTCCTGCGAGCCGAAGCGTCGTGTTCGTTGTCGTGTCAATCGTTCCGGTGTGCATGGCAACTGTACCCGTCTGGCAAGTTGGCCTGCTCGATAAGTCATCGGAATCTGTCAGCATAGCAGCTTCCAGTGTTTCATGATCCCCGTCAACGGGATCAATCATTGTGAGCGTGCAAGCTCCGTCTACTTCGTGGATGTCGACAATGCGATTTGAGCCTGTCGCCGCTCGATATGGACGGAACTGCTTTAATTCCGTGGCAAAATACAAACTACGCCATCTGCCGTCATGCGGAATCTGATATTTCATGTGATACTCATAGCCACCATTCTCAGCTGACGGTCTGTTAGTCTCGACGCCGAGAAATGCATGACATACATCATCTTCAAAAAGCCCGAAGTCCCACCAGTCCTGCCACGGTATGCTTACAGTGATATAACTTAATTCTGCAGTCGTCATTGCAGTATCGTCATAATCTGTTATGACATTCCCATGGATGTCCCGCACAAAGAATCCTTTTGCATTTTCTTCTTTGATGTAAAGCGCATTGCAACTTGTAGTTTCGCCGCGGTCCGCATATTCTGGCTGATTCCATGACCGCGTTGCTTTTATCCGCGCGGTCGGTCTCATTTGCATCATCATCATAGGGATCATAATCTCACCCCTTTCATTCTGTCGGATTCGGAATGACCATCGCTGTTGCTGTGAGATTGTTATCGATGGTGAGCACCCATCTATCACCGTCCTGCTCCGGATAGCCGCCAACAATCACAAGACCTTCCGGAAGGATGATGGTCGGCGGAATCATGAGCGGATCATTGGACTCATCTTCCGGATCCGCGTGCAGTGACGTACTGAGAATCGTCACCTTGATGCAGGATGACAGAGCTGTCGGAGTCGTTTCTGGAAGGGTTATGGTCAGAGTCTCGAGCGACGTTCCAGGGATGACATACTCTGTATCCCAGTTTGCAATTTCAAGCTCCGTCTCTGCCGCATCTTCAACCACCGTCCGCGCTATGGGAGTATTACCAGTTGCAAGTATAATGAGCTGAAGAACTTCCGAGAGCGTCGGACCGCCTGAGCCTGAGCCTCCTGAACTGCTGCCGGCATCCTCAATCCATACACAGTTCTCTTCATCGTATGAATACATAGAGCCACCGAGTTCGAGATACTTGCTCCCGTTCCCGATCAGGATGCCTTTCCACGTTCCTGTCGGCTTCGTATCACCCGAAAGACCGACAAAGGTAAAGACTGAGCGAGAAGTGATCACGCCATCTACAATCTTACTTGTTATTGCTTCTGACCGTACTGCTGTAATCATCCGTTACCTCCTTCCAGTGCCGCCACGCGGGCTTCAAGTGCTGCTATTCTTTCGCTTACTGCTTGTCCATTCTCATCGTATTCCCGGAAAGTAACCGGGTTGAATCCGTGATAGCCATCGCTCTCGTCTATTGCAGTGCCATCTGACTTGAGAATCATCTCAGGCGTGTGGACCTCGAAAGATGCTCCAGACAACGGATCCCGGCCGTCGAGATAACGCGTCTCATATCGTCCAAACCCGAATCTTGCGCTTGTGGCGCTAAGCAGCCTGTATGTAATTGTATTGTTTGGTGTGTCTGTTATTTCTTCACCGTAAAACACGTATTCTTTAGCATAGATGTATCTGCCTGCCTCATAAGCTTCTTTCACATCTTCAAACGTATTCCGGCATGTATGGGTATAGGAATAATCAGGGTTCCTAACCGAATCAAACTCGACAAGGTACGGCTCGACCGATATCGCAGTTGCCCTGATTTCGTCTACTCTCTGATTAATTTCCGCAAGAACTGCCGCGAAATAGTTCGAATCATCTTCAGATGGATTGACGGTCTCCGCCGGAAGCTCTGCACGCTGCATGACCGGGATTTTAATCTTGTGTATGGTCTTTCCGCTTGAGGCCGTCCGATTGTAAACATAGCACCAGAAGCTTCCGTTCTCGCTCAGATACGCATCGGGGATCGGAATTCTTGCAACCCCGTCCTCACATGTCCCCATGACAAGGACAGAAGCGCCGGATTCCTCAGATGCAAAATGCGCCTCGACCACCGCAGGGAGCTCAAGACCGAAGATTCTAAGCACCTGCCCGTAGTCATGGAGATAAGCGGGCTGTGACGTGACGAAGTTATATGATCCGTCAAATATCGCATTGATCAACTCAGTACCTCCTTTACACATATGCCAACGCTATGTTGGCCTGTATACCTACAGAATCATTGTTAACTGATCCCGTAAGAGCAGATTCAGCAAGGATAACAATGTTTATCCCCCATGCCCCCATTGTGGCAGTAACCGTGTATCCGCTTGCGCTTGCCACGTCTACATTGTCAATGAGATAATTCCCATTCTGTCTCGCATTGATTGTCAGTTGCGATACATTAACCGCAAGTGACGATGCCCCCACAGTCTGAGTAACAAGAGGAATCGTGAATCGGATCTCTTTTCCGCCACCCGTTATGTATCCAGATCCGTACCACCATCCGCTCCTCGACCCTCCAGATCTTGGAGTCTCGGCAAGCTGTCTCCATCCGTACCATTTGTTGGTTCCCGATCTGCTCGGAATGTAGGCCCGGACATATACCTCACCGTGGCTTGACACACAGATCTGCATTCTCGCATCCCTTACCATCATCGGCAGAACATGAAGGGTAAATGCCTGATAA
>CAMYVI010000135.1 GCA_947302185.1 uncultured Lachnospiraceae bacterium | reverse complement strand
TGATTATGATGCTGAGTATGGCATGTGTTCCGGCATTTGCTGCGGCAAATGATGCGGTAAACAAGGACAAGACCGGCGTCATTATGATTATGACCGGTACAAAGGATCTTGACGGAAATGTGTACGGCAAAGTGCAGGCCGGCACAGGATTCCTGATCAATGAGACTACGGTCGTAACCTGCAACCATGTCGTTGTATTGGATTCGGACTACATCAAACAGGCATGCCAGGATCTCAACATGTCTGAGAAACAGGTCAAAGAGCGCCAGTATATCGAAGTCAGCGTTGTACGTGATGTTACTATCCCCGCTACAGTTAAGACGAACAGTGTGAACATGGACATCGCTGTACTTGAGCTCAAGCAGCAGCTTCTTAACCGTGAAACTTTGGCACTCAGAAGCAGCAGCACGGTAAAATCCACGGAAACATGCTATTCTCTCGGATTCCCGTCGACTATTTCCGACTATGATAATAAAACAACATACACCTCCGATGACGTCACCGTTACAACCGGTCAGGTCAATAAAGTCTCTGCAGTCAATGCGGGTTCTGCACCGGTAGATTATGTTATCTCCAGCGCAAAGATTGAAAATGGAAATTCCGGTGGACCGCTCGTAGATGAGGCCGGTCATGTTATCGGTATCTGTCAGGCGGTTCTGAGCAATGATGGTTTTGATTCTGATTATTATTATTCGATCGCCATCGACCAGCTCATCGATATGATCAAGCCTCTCGGAATCCAGTATACATCTTCTGATGAGCCGGTACCTGCTCCGGAACCGGATTCGAAGACAAATGACGTAACACCGGAGCCGGTGAAGTCTGTAAACACCGACGCCCTTGCAGCAGCTATCGAAAAGGCTAACGAGTACACATCAGAGGGCTACACAGAGGACAGCTTCGCAGCTCTTTCCTCCGCAATTGATGATGCTAAGACGGTTCTTGGAAATAAAGACGCGACGCAGGACGAAGTCAATGCGGCAGCACAGGCCGTTGAAAGTGCAATTGGTAACCTGGTAGTACCTGAGTCAACCCCGGGTCTTCCGATGGGTGCTATTATCGGCATTATCGCGGCAGTCGCTGCACTTATTGCAGTTATTATCATTCTTGCGACGAGAAAGCAGCCGCAGGCACCGCAGCCGCAGCAGGTAGGTCCGATTGCGCCGCCTCCTGTCGCTCCGATCGCTCCGGCAGTACAGCCGCCGGCAGACTATCAGGGTGGCATGCCAACAGGCGTACTTAACCAGGGCACGAATGAGACTACAGTGCTCAGCGGTGGCGGTGAGACAACAGTTCTCAGCCAGAACGCAGTTTCTTACGGTAAGCTTATCCGCAAGAAAAATGGCGAGACCGTGAATATCACAAATCCGGAATTCAAGATCGGCAGAAATCGCGCTACAGTAGATTACTGCGTCGCCGATAACACAGCAGTAGGCCGTGTCCATGCTTTTGTTGTAAGCAAGAACGGCAACACATACCTCAAGGATAACAACAGCACGAACGGAACTTTCGTTAACAATGTACGTGTTAAGAGCGGTTCTGAGACACTGCTGGCAAATGGAGATAAGATCACGCTCGGTGATGAAGAATTCACGTATGAGGCGTTCTGATTCTTATTCCAAGACAATTGGATAGATAAATTACTTGAATGATAGTTGCTCCGCCGGAAGAATGGCATGCTTTTCCGGCGGAGCAGTTACCACGTTTCGTGGAGTTATGAAAAAGGAATGAGTGAGGGGAAATAATGAAATTTCTGACTAGCACCTGTACAGATGTGGGTACGAGAAAAAAGACGAATCAGGATTCTATGATTGTCATGCAGGCTGAGACAACATACGGTCCTGTTCTTTTTGCGTCAGTATGTGACGGAATGGGAGGACTCGCAAAGGGGGAAGTGGCATCAGCTGCTATGGTCAGAAAGCTGGAAGCCTGGTTTATGGAAGGCTTCCCGGAATTGATCGCCAACGGTTTTTCTGTTGATAAACTGTGGGAACAGTGGAGAAAGGTGATATTAGAGGCTGCCGCAAAGATATCGGCATACGGAGTCGAGTGCCATACGGATCTGGGAACGACTTGTACGGCAGTCCTTATCTATAACAATAATTTTTACACCTGCAATGTCGGTGACTCGCGGGTGTATCTGATCAGCGACAACATTTACCAGCTGACGAAGGATCAGACTTATGTTCAGAGAGAGATAGATGCCGGTCGAATGACCTACGAACAGTCTCTCGTCGACCCGAACAGAAGTGTGCTTCTTCAGTGCATAGGAGCCAGCCAATTTGTAGACCCTGTGTTTACCAGCGGCCCGGCAGGTGCAAATCAAGTGTTCCTGCTCTGCTGCGATGGTTTCAGACATGTGGTCACGGCAAGTGAGTTTTATCAGTTTTTCCATCCGTCTGTAATGACATCTGAAAAAGTGATCGAAAAAAGACTGAAAGAAGTCACACAGCTCAATATCGACAGACGGGAAGACGATAATATCAGCGCTATTCTGGTGAAAACATATTGAACGGAGTGAGGGGATATGCTGGAAATAGGCTCGGTTTTTGACGGGAAATACAAAATACTTCAGGAGATCGGCCATGGCGGTATGAGTACCGTTTATCTTGCTCTTAACGAGAGAGCCAATAAGACATGGGCAATCAAAGAGGTTCGAAAGAACGGCAACACGGACAATGTGGTCGTAGACCAAAGCCTTGTAGCCGAAATTGAAATGCTGAAAAAGCTTAATCATTCTCATATACTCAGCATAGTTGACGTTGTGGAGAACGATGACAGCTACATCATAATCATGGACTATGTACAGGGCAAGGATCTGCTGAGTGTGCTGCAGAACAGCGGACCTCAGAATCCGGACATTGTTGTTGAGTGGGCGAAACAGCTGTGCGATGTATTCGGCTACCTGCACAGACAGAATCCGCCGATTATTTACCGCGATATGAAGCCTGCCAATGTCATGTTGAAGCCCGATGGCAATATCGTAGTCATTGACTTTGGTACAGCTCGTACAAATAAAGGCGGCAGCAATCAGGATACGACATGGCTCGGTACTCGCGGATATGCGGCACCGGAACAGTTCGGCGGTCAGGGCGAGACAGACGCGAGGACAGATATTTATACGCTCGGTACGACCCTGTACCATCTGATCACGGGATACAGTCCTGCGGACACGAATTTTGTAGTTTATCCGGTAGGCCAGTTAGTCCCGGAACTGGCAGGATCCGGTATTGAGAAGATTATTTCCAAGTGCTGCGAGCCGAGGCGTGAGGATCGGTATCAGAACTGTGCCGAACTTATGGAAGCTCTTCTGCACGTGAATGATATCAATGATGAAAATATTCGGGAAAACAGAAGAAAATGGCGTCTGTTCCTGATTCCGGTCACGGTCGCTGTGATGGGGATGATCGGAATGGCCGGATTTGCAGCAGCCAGAAGCTCTACAATAAGCCAGACTTATGAGAGGTCGCTGGCCAAAGCAAAACTTGCGGAAAATGTATACGACGCGCAGGAAGATTACAAGAGCGCGATGTCGATCCAACCTGCCGAGGCGGATGCGTACATGTCTATGCTGAACGCAATCATAACGGACGGCAAATTTGACCAGAATGAGAAAAAAACACTTGACTATTGTATGGGCGCAAAACCAATCACGGGGGGCGCACGGAACATTGAGGTGCTTGAAGCGAGAGACCCTGAAGGGTACGCTGCTTTCCAGTATGAATTGGGCAAGGATTATTTCTTTTATTATGAAGGCGGCGGATATAAATATGCGGCACCTGTGTTTGACACAATCAAAGATAATTCTAATCTGACCCCAACAGAGCTTAAAGTCACTAATAGTCTGAATTTAATTTCCAGCGCGTACGTCAGCAATACTGCCGGGAGTTCCGTGGGATCTGCCTGGCTTGATGAAGGAACGGATTGGTACAAGGTATGGCAACAGTACGAAGGTCTTGTTGGAGACGCATCGCAGGCTGAAGCCAACTGCGGAGACGCAACCGTCGCGATAGCAGTATATAGGGAATTAGCAAAAAAAATAACGAACGAAGAATTGAATGAATTCAAAAATGCGGGAGTGACAAGGGAAATGGCGGAGAATATTCTCTCCGAGGCAGAGATTTTTATGAGTCAACAGTCCTCCGACAAAATGGCTGTGCAGAAGCTTATTCAGGACACGAACAAAGCAATACAGGGAGCTAGAAATTCCGTTGAAAGTGTCTACCATATAATCGGTACAAATTGAGGGGGTGCGGATATGAATAATATGAATCCTTCAGATCTGGTCGATCTGTATACGACCGGCTTCCGTATCTGCCTTGCGATAACACTGATAGCGCTTGCCGTTGCAGTTTATCTGTTCATTAAACTGGACATTCGGACCGTATTTATGCTGGTGTCCGGTAGAAAGAGAAAGAAGACCATAAAGCAGCTGAGCGAAGCTCAGGAAAGAACTGATCAGATCGGCCCGGCAATGCCGAATCTTGATTTCGGAAATACCGGAAGAACCGGTAATACAGGTAATACCGGAAATACCGGAAATACCGGAAATACCGGAAATACCGGAGGAACCGGAAGAACGGCAAGATCCAGAGTCGGAGGGCTTTTCCGCAGGAGCGGAAGGAGTGGAGAGCTATCTCCGCCGACACAGCCGGGAATGGATACTATGCCGCTTGCCGCAGCGGGGGAGTCACCCGGAGCGAATGGGGCTAACCTCAATACGGCCCAGATGGCAGATGTCGAGGTCGCAGCTAAGCCGCTCGGAAGCGCAGCGGAGCGCATAGGATTTAAGGTCACGGAGCGTACATTGGTCATCCATACCGATGAATTGATAGATATCTGATAAACAACCAGGTAATAAACCGATACATGGACAACTGATAAGGGGTTAGTCTCGGGAGAAAGTAATAACGAAGGAGAAGGTTATGAAAGCATTTGCAAATGGGTTAAAAAGATTCATGGCAGTTATATTCACAGTCGTGCTTATAGCTGATCTTGTTCCGGCCGAAGCGCTGGTCATGAATATTTACGCCACAGAGAGCGGCTCGGTTGCAGCGGGCGATACGAGCGGCGATAATGTCACTTATCCGAGTGGCGGAAGTGAATCCGATAATGAGAATAATGATTCGAATACTTCCGATGGCGGAAGCTCGACCGAGAGTGAGAACAATGATTCGACTACTTCCGGCGGAACTTCGTCCGACAATGGAAACGATAGTTCGACTACTTCCGGCGATGGGAATGATACGGAGTCGAATGATTCTAATGTGACAAATGGTGGTGACAATAGTGGCAGCACCACAGGTAAAGATGAGTCCGGTACAAATGGAAAGACCGAGTCCGGCACTGCAGGTAAAACTGATTCCAACACTGATAATGGAAGTGTGACTCCCAGCGTTACACCCGCCGGTAAGACCCCGACAACGACGCCGATGCCGACAATTACGGGTACTGCAAAATCAGACATTAACGTATCAATTCCTATGCTGAGTCCTACTCAAAACTCAGTGCTGAAAGTCGATAATCCTGTTACAATACAGGCCACAGTAAACATAGGGCAAGGAGATCCAATCTATTACACATGGAAAGATAATACTGAAGGACAGATTCTATTTGATAATAAGTATGGAGTAATAACATCAAATGCAGAAGGAAATCGTACTGAAACAATATCTATAGAGTATGTTCCATCAAAAGCAGGAACTCATAATATAGCTTTATTTTTAAACGATAAACAAAGCACCGAAGATGCGGTAAGTAAAGACGTTGTTTTTGAGATAACAGATGATCTGGTACTGGAGGCACCTAATAATATTTCTACCAGCACTTTTGGATCACAGCACGAATTTACTGCTACTCTGACCAATAGAGACAGTTATGATATTGTATGGACGGATGAGAATGGGAGCGTTTTAGACAGCGAATACACTGAAGAACAGAAGTCTGTTTGTACATATATAGTTAATGTTACTAATGTTGAACATACGATCACAGTAACAGCAAATCCCAAAGAGGGCACCGGTATTACGGGTAGTTTGACTGAAGATTATAAGTTTACACCGATCCCTGTAAGTATTGAAGACATTGTTGATACGACCGGTAAAAATCTGAACGATTACCAGGATGGAACAAAACAGCGTATTAGGCGCGGCGGAGAACTAGTATTCAACTTTAACAACGACGAACCCAAAGCCGGGCGAACATATACTGTTAAGTACAATATTCCGGATGGCGCTAAAGATGTGTCGTTAGCCTGTGAGGGTGACGATGACACTGTCTATAAGATGCCAACTGAATCAGTAGGACAATATTTTGTATCGGTTGAATGCAAATCTGAGGATCCAAACAGCGACCCAGCGAGCAGTAAAAAGAGCGTTACTATTAGCTATACTGTATTTGATCAGCTGACATTGAAACAGACAAAAGCATTTAGTAAACAGAGTGATGGCACGCCAAATGTTGTTATTAAAGAGGGAGAACAGATAGAAGATTACTTTACTCTTGTTGGATTACCAGACGAGGAACAGGAAAAAGTATCTTTCAAAATGGAAGCGGATGCTGTTAAGTATGATGATTTGACGATTTCGACTAAACATAGCGTAACAGTTGATAAGGAAAAAATCAGCATTGTTTTTAACGAAACAACAGAAACAGGGCTGTATGAGATTACCACTATAAACTCGTTAAGTAAAAATGCGATAATTGGTAATAAATATATCTCGGGTAAGTATGAAAAAATCACAGAATTTGATACGACAAGTGTTGATAATTGGGAGACTTCGATAAAAGACATTACTGTAGATAAAGGTTCTTCCGGAAATTTCTATCAGTCCGAGTCCAGATGGTTCAATAAAAACTGGGCAAAATCTGAAAGAAAGCTTATCAAACTTCCGGCCGGGGCCCAATTTGTTAATGCGAGCCTTAATAAGGTAGATGTTTCCG
>CAMYVI010000134.1 GCA_947302185.1 uncultured Lachnospiraceae bacterium | reverse complement strand
GAGGATGGAATCAGGCTGTCCTATGAGGATTTCCTGAGCAACCCGATGAGGGCGGAGCGCTGAAAAAGATAAGAGGCGCAACTGGGGCTGTTTTCTTAAGAGGAGTAATATGAACATAGTTTTGCTTTCCGGCGGGTCAGGAAAACGTCTCTGGCCGCTGTCCAATGATATCCGTTCCAAACAGTTCATAAAGATATTCAGGAACGACGATGGGGATTATGAATCCATGGTGCAGAAAATGTATCGGCAGATCCGCAAAGTCGATCCCGATGCACAGGTGACAATAGCAACGTCGAAGACTCAGGTCTCGGCCATTCATAATCAGCTCGGAGAATCGGTAGGCATCTCCATAGAGCCTTGCAGAAGAGATACTTTCCCTGCAATCGCTCTCGCCATAGCATATCTGCATTATGTCAGGAATGTTCCGGAAGATGAATCAGTGGTTGTGTGCCCGGTCGATCCCTATGTGAATGACGACTATTTTGAGGCTCTCAGATCGCTCAGCGAGCAGTCTGATAAAGGTGAAGCCAATCTTGTCCTCATGGGAATAGAGCCCACGTACCCGAGTGAAAAGTACGGATATATCATTCCGGAGGATAAGGCTGCAGTAAGCCGAGTCCTGACGTTCAAGGAGAAGCCGGACTATCTGACGGCGCAGAAGTATATCTCTCAGGGAGCGCTGTGGAACGGAGGCGTATTTGCCCATAAGCTGAGATTTGTTCTGGACAAAGCTCATGAACTGATAGATTTCAGGGATTATGAGGATCTCTACGAGAAGTATGAGTCTCTTAAAAAGATCAGCTTTGATTACGCTGTTGTGGAGCAGGAAAAAAATATTCAGGTCATGCGTTTCCACGGCGAATGGAAAGATCTGGGGACCTGGAATACCCTGACGGAATCCATGACGGAGAAGGCCATCGGAAATGTCATAATGGCGCCTACCTGTCAGAATGTTCATGTTATAAATGAGCTGAATGTACCGATCCTTGCGATGGGGCTTACCGATGTCGTCATTACGGCAAGTCCCGATGGAATTCTGGTATCCGATAAACATCAATCCAGCTATATAAAGCCCTACGTCGACGGTATCGATCAGCAGATCATGTTCGCAGAAAAATCCTGGGGAAGTTTTCGGGTATTGGATGTCGAAAAGGAGAGCCTGACAATTAAAGTCACTCTGAACCCGGGACACCGCATGAATTATCACAGCCATGACCTGCGGGATGAGGTGTGGGTCGTCATTTCCGGCAACGGTACGACTGTAGTCGACGGGATGACACAGGAGGTCTCTCCGGGAGACGTGATCACCATGCAGGCCGGATGCCGCCATACCGTCATAGCCCGTACGGAACTGAAGCTTATCGAAGTGCAGCTCGGCAGGGAGATTACTGTTCATGACAAGAAAAAATATGCTCTTGAACAATAAAAAAGGATATTATGTACCGTTTCTGCTGAAGCCTGCAGGAAAAGACTACATCTGGGGCGGACGCAGACTAAATGATGATTTTTCGAAGGATATTCCCATGGAACCTCTTGCGGAGACATGGGAGTGTTCCACACACAGGGACGGACCGGCCACAGTAGTGAGCGGTCCGTTCAATAATTATCTGCTCACAGACGTACTCAGGATGCATCCGGAGTTTCTCGGGACGCATCCCGATACGGCCGGTGAGCTGCCTATTTTGATCAAGTTGATTGACGCCGATAAAAATCTGTCGATTCAGGTACATCCGGATGATGAGTATGCCGGGATCCATGAGAACGGACAGCTCGGAAAGACGGAAATGTGGTATGTGCTGGACGCGGCCAAAGATGCATCACTTGTATACGGACTCCGGCACAGCATGACAGCCGAAGAGCTCAGGAAGAGTATTGAGGACGGCACGATAGAAAAGCATCTGCAGAAAGTACGTGTCAACAAGGATGATGTATTTTATGTCGAGGCGGGAACAATTCATGCGATCGGAGCCGGGACTCTTCTGGCGGAAATTCAGGAAAATTCCAATCTGACCTATAGACTGTATGATTATGATCGCGTCGGAAAAGACGGAAAGAAGAGAGAACTGCATATAGACAAAGCTCTGAGAGTTGCCAACCTTGAGGCTGCCGGAGAACCGAGACAGCCCATGCGGGTACTGCAGTACAGGAGAGGATGTGCAACAGAGCTGCTCGGCAGATGCAAGTATTTTGAAGTACACCGCATGCTCGTAAATACCGAGCGGTGCAGAGAAATGGTTTCTTACAGATCCGATGCAAGTTCCTTCAGGGTATTGCTCTGCGTGGACGGGTGCGGGTGTATTTCCTATAGCCGTGAAGAAGCGGTTCCGACAGAAGATATGGTCGCGGACGACTGCGATTCGGATGACTCTGTCGCTGCCGGCTATGAGACGGGTGATGCGGTACTGCGCTTTTATAAGGGGGATTGTATATTTATCCCGGCGAACTCCGTTGAAATCAGGATTCACGGCCAGGCTCAGTTCCTCGACGTGAGGGGATGACAGGCAGGAACCGAGTAACAGAAAGAAATGTAAGAAGTTGATCCCTGTTCCAGGACTTCCATGCGGTTCTCACCGTAACGGAAAAATAAAAAAGTTAAAAATTGTTAGCACTCGCTCTTGACGAGTGCTAATTTTAATGTTATAGTTCACATAGAACAGAGGACGGGACAGAACCGGAAAAAAGACTCTGTGAATCCCCGCATTTTATGGGGGAGGAGGTGGATTTATGAACATTCAGAAATTTACACAGAAATCAATGGAGGCAATCCAGAATCTGGAGAAGATTGCCTATGACTTCGGAAATCAGGAGGTCGAGCAGGAGCATCTGATTTATGCTCTCATTACCCAGGATGACAGCCTGATCCTGAAACTTATTGAAAAAATGAATATTGAGCCGAAAAGGTTCACGGATGCCGTAAGGGAGGCTATAGAAGCCCGCGTAAAGGTAAACGGCGGAAAGCCCTATATCGGAGCAGATCTGAACAAAGCTCTTATCAAAGCGGAGGATGAGGCTAAAGCTATGGGAGATGAGTATGTCTCCGTCGAGCATCTTTTCCTCTCCGTTATCCGAAATGAGAGCAGGACCGTAAAACCGCTATTTAAGCGTTTCGGCATAAACCGGGATACTTTCCTGAAAGCACTCAGCACGGTTCGCGGCAATCAGAGAGTCACGACCGACAATCCGGAAGCCACATATGATACGCTGAACAAATACGGCACGGATCTCGTGGAGAAAGCCAGAGCTCAGAAGCTGGATCCGGTTATCGGACGTGATGATGAGATCCGGAATGCTATTTTAATTCTCTCGAGGAAGACAAAGAATAATCCTGTTCTGATCGGTGAGCCGGGTGTCGGCAAGACCGCGGCGGTCGAAGGGCTTGCTCAGAGAATCGTGGCCGGAGACGTGCCGGATAATCTGAAGAATAAGCATATCTTTGCCCTCGATATGGGCGCGCTCGTAGCAGGAGCCAAGTACAGAGGCGAGTTCGAGGAGAGACTGAAAGCGGTCCTCGAGGAAGTGAGAAAGTCGGAAGGTGAAATAATTCTCTTCATCGATGAGCTTCACCTGATCGTGGGTGCAGGCAAGACAGACGGCGCTATGGATGCCGGAAATATGCTGAAGCCGATGCTCGCCCGCGGTGAACTTCACTGCATCGGCGCTACGACACTGGATGAATACAGAAAGTACATCGAGAAGGATAAAGCGCTCGAGAGAAGATTTCAGCCGGTACTTGTCGACGAGCCTTCTCTCGAGGAGACGATATCTATTCTTAGAGGTCTCAAGGAGAGGTACGAGGTATATCACGGCGTAAAGATCACGGACAGCGCGCTTGTGGCCGCTGCGACGCTCTCTCAGAGATATATTACGGACAGATTCCTGCCGGACAAGGCTATAGACCTCGTGGATGAGGCGTGTGCACTGATCAAGTCTGAGTTGAATTCTCTGCCGACAGAACTCGATGAGATGCAGAGACATATCATGCAGATGGAGATAGAGGAGGCAGCTCTCAAAAAGGAAACGGATAACCTCAGCCGGGAGAGACTCGCAACTTTGCAGAAAAATCTGGCGGAGAAGCGTGATGTATTCAATGTGCAGAAAGCCCAATGGGAAAACGACAAGAAAGCCGTCGAAGGACTCAAAGTATACCGCGAGAAGATTGACGAGCTGAATTCACAGATAGAAATTGCAAAGCGGGAGTATAATCTTGATAAGGCCGCTCAGCTTCAATACGGAGAACTTCCGAAGGTCCAGAAGGAAATGGCTGAAGCGGAAGCGAAGATGAAGAACAGAGATCATTCTATGGTCCATGAGGAAGTCACGGATGACGAGATCGGCAGGATCGTGTCCAAGTGGACAGGTATACCGGTCAGCAAACTGACTCAGGGGGAGAGGGAAAAGGTTCTTAGTCTTGATTCGGAGCTTCACAAGAGAGTCATCGGTCAGGATGAGGCTGTCAGCAAGGTGTCTGATGCCATCCTTCGTTCGAAGGCGGGCATCAAGGATCCGAAGAGACCTATCGGTTCCTTCCTCTTCCTCGGTCCGACAGGCGTCGGCAAGACCGAACTTGCGAAAACACTGGCTGCTAACCTTTTCGACGATGAGAACAATATGGTGCGTATCGATATGAGTGAGTACATGGAGAAGTTCTCCGTGTCGAGACTGATCGGAGCGCCTCCGGGATATGTCGGATACGATGAGGGAGGGCAGCTGACAGAGGCCGTACGGAGAAAACCGTTCTCGGTCGTCCTGTTCGATGAGATCGAGAAAGCACACCCGGATGTCTTCAATGTCCTTCTGCAGGTGCTTGACGATGGCCATATCACGGACAGCCAGGGAAGGACTGTAGACTTCAAGAATACGATTATCATTATGACCTCCAATCTCGGATCACAGTTCCTTTTGGACGGAATTGATGAGAACGGAGAAATTCAAAACTACGCTGTGGAGATGGTCAGAAACGAGCTCAGAACGCATTTCCGTCCGGAATTCCTCAATCGTCTGGATGAGATCATCATGTTCAAGCCGCTGACGAAGGAAAATATCGGCGGAATCGTCGAACTTCTGATGAATGATCTGAATAAGAGGCTGGCGGAGCAGCAGATCAGCATCCGCCTTACGGATGAAGCCAGAGAGTATTGCATAGAGCAGGGCTATGATCCTGTATACGGCGCAAGACCGCTCAAGCGGTATCTGCAGCAGAATGTTGAGACGCTGGCTGCCAGAATCATTCTGAAGAGTGAGATTCATGAGGGCTCTGTAATTATTATCGACAGAGACGGAGACGGTCTGACCGGCCGTGTGGCGGATACGCTGACTGTAAGAGAAGACGACTGACAGAAACATAAGAGATATGATGTGCGCAGATGCGTGTAAGAAAAGGCTGCCGGATTTTGTCCGGCAGCCTTTTAACGCAGTCATTTATACAAAATACAGAAGGTACTGTCCATCGTGCGCACAACGATAAGAATACCGAAACGCTCTCGTCTTACCGGAGCTATATGCTTACTCCCAGGGGAATTTCGGACGTTCATCCGGGTATGCATAATCTCCCCAGTGAGTCTGGAACTGATTGGTATTCGGATCATAATCGTAATCGATCGATTCAAGCTTATCTAAAATATAATCCTTATCTACGCACTCGCCCGCGCAGAAAGACTCAAGATCCGGATAAAAGTCCCGGAGCTTGAGATTCACGTAGCTGAGTAATATCATTGGATCTTTTGGCAGCATAGGCGTATTAAACCCCCAAAAAAGTTACTTTAGATATTCTTAAAAAGATGTATCAGACTTTTTCACCTCTGTTATACTTGTCCACGACCTTGTGAATGCGGTCGGCCGGATCCAGCAGGTGAGAGAGCGACGCATCGTGATTTATCGTGTCAATGATAAGTGCAAGATATTTGCTCATATCACAGTTCACATAGTACTTCTTCTGAAGGAGTTCTTCCGGCTGATAAACAAGGTTGGTCGTGATCAGCATGTCAAAGATACCTCTCTTGTAGGCGTCGTCAAACCTGCTGATACCGGCGGTGAATATTCCGAATGTGGCGCATATGAAAACCTTTCCGCACTTTTTGCGCTTCAGGTGCTGAGCCGTTTCGAGCACTTTGTCACCTGAGGATATCATATCGTCGATAATGATAATATCCTTTCCCTCAACATCGGATCCCAGGAACTCATGCGCGATGACCGGATGGATGCCGTTGGTGACTGTTGTATAGTCGCGGCGCTTATAGAGCATACCCATATTTATACCGAGAACATTTGCTATATAAATAGCCCGTCTCATACCGCCCTGATCCGGGCTGATCGACATAAGGTGATCGGCATCGATTTTGAGACCTTTGTTGTAGCGCAGTATATTCTTGATGAACTGGTAAGTCGGGGTCATCGACTCGAAACCGGAGAGCGGGATCGCATTCTGCACGCGCGGGTCGTGAGCATCAAAAGTGATGATATTTGCAACGCCGAGGTTCACCAGCTCCTGCAGTACATTTGCACAGTCGAGGGACTCGCGTCCGTTGCGTATCTGCTGTCTGCCCTCATACAGGTAAGGCATGATCACGTTGATACGGCGTGCTTTCCCGGCTGCCGCAGCGATAACACGCTTCAGATCCTGATAATGATCATCGGGTGACATTACATTTTCAAATCCTGCGATATTGTAGGTTACGCTGTAGTTGCAGACATCGACGAGAATATAGAGATCATCGCCTCTGACTGTCTCTTTAATGGCTCCTTTTCCTTCGCCGGAGCCGAAACGGGGAGTATTTGCAGTGATGATAAAAGAGTCGCGCACGTAGCCGTTGGCACCGGATACAAGTTCGTCTTCAACTCTTTTCTTTCTCCAGCCTACAAGATGATCATTGATCTTTTGGCCGATTTCCATGGTGCTGAGAAGCGGAACGATGCCGAGTCTGCCGTCAGGTGAAGAACTTAAAACCGGTTTTTCCTGCGTATCTGTCGAGACGTTGT
>CAMYVI010000133.1 GCA_947302185.1 uncultured Lachnospiraceae bacterium | reverse complement strand
TTCAATAACGTGCCTTCTTGTCTCCTCGTTCTTAAGACGCAGGTGTTTCTCAAGCCGGCGAACATCGTCTTCTGTAAGAGGAAGTTTATTCAGAAGCTGCCAGGCACAATTTCTTGTGAAACTTTCCTTATCCGCAACATAATCAATCAATGCGTCTTTCTGAACCTTTGTTTTCGGATCGCTAAGAAGAACACAGAGATAGGTCCAGCGTGTATTATAGTAAGAATCTGTTATGTCCGTCAGACGGACACAGACTTCATCTATGAGATTCTGATCCTGAAGTGCATAGGCAATCATGACCATCCTTTGGGTGAGATCACTCTTATCCAGGACAACGCCGTACCACGGAAATACCAGAGGCGAATACTCTATCTTTCTCTTCTTCATACTGTCAGTCAGGTTTTTCAGGATTGCGTAATGAATCCTCGCTGTATGCACGCTGTCAAATATCTCATTCACGTCCAAAGGCACAACTGACAGATTCTTATTAAAAACGCTATAGACTAATTTTCCGTCTTCGTCACGAATGCAGTTCCGAATAATAGTATCGACCGCATCATGATAAGTGGGCATAAATGCCGCTGCAATCTGAAAGTCATCAGGATAGGTCTCGATCATTTTATTTGCGGCTCGGGCGCTATAGTGAGAATACTGCATATAGCGATTATAATAGGATATCGTAAGCCGCTGGTTCTTTGTGCCCGTTTCCGCAATTTCCATCATGCGGGTAACTGCATCATTTGCCTCATAAAAACCTATCGCCCACAGTCCGGTGACGATTCTCATGCTGTCATCGGTCTGTGTCATCTCCAGTGCTTTATCCCGATTATTGACTGCTTCGCTGATATCTTCCAGAAGTTTAGATGATATCCTGTCCATCGATTCCGGATTGCAGATTCCTGTCCAGGTGGCAATTGCCCGTTTTACGGCGGAGAATCTGATCAGGTCATTGTCGATTATTGCCTTCAGAATGACAAGGAAGGCTTCTGCCCTTCCGCAATCAGCGTTCTCACAGACCGCCTGGCGCACGCCCTCCTGAAGCCTTGCGGCTATCAGAAACTTTGCCAGAAGATTATGCAGTTCCGTATTACGGGATTTTACAATGCCGCGGATGAGCGGCACCGTAACTAGTACTGTATTATTGTCACTCAGGATGGCTTCCCGCACAGCGTTGATGATATCACTGTCATTTTGATCGATTCTTGCTGCAAGTATATCCTCGAACTGCACCATATGCAGCTTCCTTGCGAAAGTATCGCTCCGCTTGAAATCGATCAATTCCTCATCAATAGCGGTCTCGCCGGAACCCATTCGTTTTTCTGTAAGATATTCCAGGGGCGTAACGCCATAAATCCCGAGGACCTTATATGCCTGCATCAATCCGAACGCATCAAGAATATGAGCAGACGGATCAGCTGTTCGCACAGTCGGCCGGAACAGAGCCCTCGAATACTGAAAATGCGCAAACTGATCCAGCATGTAGTCAAAGTCCTCTCTGTAACGCGCGGGGATCAGAATCTCGATAATCTCCGGACATTCTTTGTAGAGAATCTCTTTCAGTGAATGTTTACCCGAAGTTCTTATTTTTTCCCGTCCCCATTTTCCGATAGCAGGGAACCCACAGTGCGGATAGTCGCTGAAATAAGAAACTTCGTCAAAAAGCTTCTTCATTTCTCCGGAAAGTTGATTGATCTTTTTTTGGTGTTCCAGGTTCCACTCATTGATCTTACTTTCCTCCCATTTTAATCGGGAGTTGTAATCATATATCATTCCAGCCTCCTTCACAATATATGCCTTCTCATAATGTTCCTTTTGATTCTCACTCCGCTCACCACATACGTCCGGCAAGAAAAACAAGTCTCACAAAGGTCACTTCGCTCTGATCCCGCAGAGGGATTCGTTCATGCCTGTCTGCATATCGTTTTCCGTCCGCGAACAGAACCACTATGCCGTCATCGAAACACTGTAAAGCGTTTCTTACGGCTTTGTCGGCATCAGCCATTTGGTCGCTCATGAGTTCCCCGTAGGAAACCTTTCCGGTTGCTGCCGAATCAACCAATTTCTCCTCAAGCGGATCATCACTCTGATTACGTAAAAAAAGACGCAACAAGTCCGTTGCGCCTTTTCGTTCATTGTATTCTCTCACATTTTGCCGCACTGTTTCCGCAAGGAACTCCTCAACCGTCATTGATCTGTCCGGATATTCACATAATCGCTGTGTGATTGCCGAGTTTCTTCGCGATGCACTTCTGACATTAATTCTGATCTGCATATATTCTCATCTACCTTTAATTACGGTTGATTTTTTTAATTACACTAAAAGTGTAATGCCAAATACTCCATCTGTAAAGAAGATAGAACAGAACTGCTGTCATAATCAGAATTATACCGGGAAGCGTGAAAACACGGGTCCCTATACCACCCGTCTCCGGAAGGCTGAAAGCATCCTCAGGTGTATTGATTATACTTCCGCCCGAAGCGACACCTCCGTCCACACTCACGCCGGATTGTGCCATGTAGACCGGCTCGTGATAGGAATCCACTGTCTCCTCAGAGAAGCGATAGGTGTACTCGTGCACATCATCTCCGACATAATAGTATTTTTGAAGCCCTTTCAGAGTTACCACATACCCGTCAGATAGCGTACCCGCCGTCTTCGGCGTCACGGTACCCGTAACACCTTCAGGCAATGGTGTAATACTCGTGACCTCACTGCTCGTTGCAACGACTTTCACAGTGCCGGAAGTACCGAATGTCATATCCTGATTATTCCCTTTCATTCGGGTCAGGTTCAATGTGATCGACGTTACATTCGAATCCCACTGAGTGCTGCTTCCATTTCGGTCTTTCCATACCTTCGTTACGCTCGCATCGGTCAGTTCATCTCTGTTGGTCACTTCGACCGTCATTCCGTCTTCGGCAACGGCATGCTCTTCGTCCTTTCCGAGGTCGTCTGTGTAGGAAAATGTATAGTCAGCCGGGAAACAGGAATCCTCCGTTATGTAGTATCTGTACCGGTATCCGTCCTCATCCTGTCGTATCAGGTTCTTAATAGTCGTCGACCAGCTTCCTTTCGCAGGCAGCTTAATAGTCTGTGTCAAAGCAGTTTCCGTGAATGTACTGTCGTTTGTTGCTTCATCACTCTTCAGCTGATGCAGCGTGAACGTGGCAGATGCTCCCGAAGGCGGCGTATTATCGCTTCCGGTAAGCCACTTCTTGCTGAGACCTATATCGATATAATCACCTTCCGGTCTCTTCTCACGATTCACGATTGTCCGCGTCTCCCCGTCCTGTATATAGGTAGTTGTATATCCATCCACAGGAAGCTCCTTCGCATAATATGCATAATAATACGTCTTACCGTCGACTGTTTTTACCTTTGGAAGGTCATCAAATGTAGTCGTCCAGTTGTCCGTACTTTTGATCTGATAAAGCGCATACTTACCGCCTCCGACATCAATTTCCCCGTCGTTCTCGGTCACTGAAGGGTAGACAAGCCTGCTGTCCCCGGCAATGTAATATTTGCTGCCTCCGGAAGTGGGATTCGTATCGAACGGAGTCGTACTCACGACCTGGTATACATAGAACATTACACTCTCCGGCAGGTTCTCAGACGTGCCGTCAATATCGAATCCGCTGTAATCTTTCCAATCTTTTTCGACTGTAATGTCCGTTGTCTCATCTTCAGGTATTTTGTAATTCTTAATAGTATATTTCTTTGTCGTTTCTGTCTCCTCATCAGATACAGAAATAATGTATCCGCTGACTGCCACCTCCTCGATTTTATAAGCATAGTGCACTGTTGTGCCGCCATCCGCGTTCACCGTTCTCGGAAGATTAGTCCAGCTGTACTCCCAGCTGTTATCCTGATTCAGTTCAACCTGACCGCTCAGATCGCCTTCAGTAAGTTCCGTTATTGTCGGCTGATCGTCCGTATCAACGCTGCTTCCTTCGCCGGTCTCCTGACCGTACTCAACTTTCACGGGAACATAATCACCGTCGTCTGTTTTCCGCAGCAGCTGCACCTTTGCAACAAAACTTGAATCCAGATCGTCCTCTGAGATCTCATTGCCGTTCTCATCGAACCAGATTTTATCGACATCGATTTCAATCGGTTCTTCCGTCGGGGTATTTGCCATCTTCATTACGTCGCTGTAGTAGAAGTAGATCCACTGTCTTTTTCCGTTCTCATCCAAACGGTCACTGTCACCGTAATTGACCTCGCTCGGATCATCCGTCAGTGTAAACTCCCAGAACTCGACCGAGCTGTCAATCTTATATCCTGCAGGAGAATCGATTTCCTTCAGAAAATAATGGACTCCGAGTTCCAATTCAGCCCCATGAACCGTCTGGTTAAGAGCTATGAGGCAGTATCCGTTGTCATCCGTTGTAAAAGTGATATTCTCACCGATATTTCCGCTGCCGTTCCCGTTCTGCCAGTCCTTGCCCCATTTCATTGGTTCCTTGATTTCTTCACCCGTCTGATCATCATACGTTCCGGTCCCTCTGAAAAGTTGGAACACTGCTCCCTGAAGACCGTGACTGGTCATGCCGTCCATATGCTTCAGGAGCTTAATCTGGCAGATTGTCGCTCCTGCGGTGACACCGCTCTCATAAGTTCGCCCATCGTCTTTGGTCGAGAAGAAACCTTTCATCTCGGCTTCATTTGCAAAATCCTGCTTGCCCTCGCCTAATACCAGCGCATCATACCGTATCACATAATGCGTACTGTCCGGAATAGTGAAAACGCCGTTTCGGTCGATAAAGTTCCACGTCACCTCTCCTCTGGGAATGATCCAGGAATTCTGAAATACCTGATTTATCAACGCATCGCCCGATGCTATCGTCGTTCCCTCGGGAATCTTATAGACCACAATTGATGTATAGTCTACCGACAGATTATCTGTATGTGTGTCCGTCAATTCCATCGGTACATTATTATTCAGGGTATGGCTTCCCGGGTTGACATCGATAAAGAAAGTGAATTGCCTCTCGTTCGATGCATTCAAAAATGCACCGACCTTATTCAGTACGGGAACCGTGTACTCTACATCACAATGTCCGGGAATATCTTCCCACACTGCGGTATTTCCGATTTTATAAGTACCGCCGTTTGCCAGGGCCTGCTTTTCCAGAAGATTTTCAACACTTGCATCTTTATACTCCAGTACATAGTAAATCTGATAGTATTCGTAGAAGGACCCGTCAACCTTCTTCGGAAGATTGTCGGCCGTTATGATAAGGCTTCCCTCATCAGACAGCTCATACGTTGCTGCATATCCCTCAACGCCTCTGTTAAGCTGGTATTCCTGCTCAGCCGCAGCTATATACTGCCAATTGCTGTATGGGTTAGCCGTACCGGCGAAACGGAAAATATCTGTGTCAAAGATATCTTCGATTACAACCGGAACTTCCGTTACATTGGCCAGTGTAATGGCATATGTATATTCTGCCAATCCGTCGTTGTCGGAATCCACCGGTCCGTCGGCAACCTTCTTTTTAATACTTCTGTTCAAAGGTATGCCGTAATCCTTAATTTCGAAACCGTTAATTCTTGCTGTATTCCAATGCAAGTTGGCGGGATCGCCGCTGCTGTTTTCACGATTCGAATACGCCATCCATTCCGGGTCGTTCTTCGTTCTGAGTTTGATAGTAATTGTTCGAGCCTCATCATCCAGTCCGGGCATCGTCTTTTGCAGATCCCTATAAAAATCTATCGTTACGACCTGCCGGAATTTTCTGTTATAGTTTGCATCATTATAGTAAGGCAAAGGGGCATTTGTTGTTGTATAACTCCAGGACTCATCATTGATCAGTCCCTCAACGGAAGGCTCACCGTCTAAAGTATCCCTTAATCCGCTGACAGGTAATATTCCGCCCTGTGAGTGCGGCAGATCATCTACTACTGTCAGTCCGTTCGGGAAACCTTCATCCGGAACATTTATAACAATCGTCCAGTCTATGTAGTCTTCCGTCACTTTTATCGCCTTTTTGCTTGCGACTATATCCTGCTCGCCTGTTCCCGGAACTACCGCCGTTCCGCTGCTGCTGCCGCCATCCTCGTTACTGACATTATTCTGAACGGTTACGTTTCCTGTCTGCTTAGCAGCTACTGTAGAATAGTTGATCTCATAACTCAGAGGAGTATCCTCCGGTTCACCGATATTCTCGACATTCCAGATCCAGTACTGCTGTCCGTCTGAATCATACAAAGCGGCCTGTACGTTACGACTGTACTCATTTCCTTCAACATCCGTCCCAATTACATTCAATGTGACTTTTCCGTCCGAAGAGACGTATTTCATCACATCCTTACTGGCATAGTCGATTGTATCAATGATATTGCTGCCGACGAGAGATCCGAGCCGATCTGAATTTGCAATAATTCTCCAGTTCAGCGTCACGGTACCGTCACCGTTATCCTCTTCAGATGAATTGACCTTGTTAATGTCAGAGAACTGTATCTTATGTACGATATCCGTAGATTCTTTCGGCGGCACATCATCCGGCGTGACCTGTACGGTGTTTGTTCCGTCATCACCTGTTATCACACCACCGGGACCGAGTTCCGAATAGTCCACATTCGCCGAATATGTGATGGTAACGGTCTCGTTGTGTGCCATGCTCTTGATGGTACGTACAAATCCCCCTTCTGAAGTACTCTCATATACCTCTCCGGTTTCTGAATCTGTTCCGGAAACAAGCTCTACCTCTTCGCCTGTGGATGAACTGATTACAATACTGTCCGGGTCAATAGTCAGAAGCTCTGTACTTCCGAGCGTATCTGTTACTTTCACATTTTCATTGTTACCTGTCGACTTAACGGTGATGATATAGTCCATCTGTCCCGTCGTCTGATTATATGTTCCCTTCTTGGATACACTCACGTCCGAAGAATTGTCATATTCTGCGTTTCCGGTCACACCGTCCCTGAAAGTAAAGGAATTCTCCTCTCCGTCAAACAATACCCCGATGTCAATGATAATATATGCATTGGATGATCTGGTAATGATATCTTCCGGATCGTCCCCGAACTTAATATGAAGTTTCCCTTCCGAATCTACCC
>CAMYVI010000132.1 GCA_947302185.1 uncultured Lachnospiraceae bacterium | reverse complement strand
ATGCCACTGCTTAGAAACCGTTTTTCAGAGTGGAAATAAACTTTTCACTTCAGCACTTTTTTAAACTTTTTTAAAAATTCTTTTCCATCCTGATACAGGTAAAACTTCCCCACTCCGTAACGACCGGCTCTCCCGCCGAAAAACCAAGCTTTTCATAAAATCCGACCGCCACATCCCTGGCATCGATACGGATACTGACATATCCCAACTCCCGAATCCACTCCTCCGTCGCTTCGACCGTCATTCGGCCGAGTCCCTTTCCCCGGTAATCCGGAAGTACGACAACCCTGCCGATCATAGCTGTCTGCACATCAAGCTCATAGAACCTTGCGGTAGCAACAGGAAAATCTCCGTCAAGGATCACTATGTATTTTGTGTCCGGTCCGTCATGCTCATCGAATTCCTCTCTGAGCGTGATGCTATGCTGCCTGGCCATTCCCTGAATGCGAACGTAATAGGCACCTGTCTGCTGCCAGAGCTCAGTTGCCCGCATTACCCGAAACTGTCCCATATACCCACCTCCATAAATGCCGACGTTTGCCGAAAGAATACCGGATACACACTTACTATAATCACAGCCTTCCTGTCCGATGGACTGTCTTCATATTGAAGATTCCCTGATCCTTCATTTTTGCTGACATGCAGATCAACAAATTCCTGTATGGCGTATTATTTCAGACGTCCGCAGCTTCAAACAGGGATTTTCATTCATCAAAGTATCAGGCGCATCCTGATTATTACTTATGATAACCGAAAATTCACCTGAATCATAGCAAGAATGCTCAAAATCTTATACAATACAATCATATGATTAAGACGCCATAAAGTCGATTACGAATTGTTCCGTGCTTACGCACTCCCACAATCCTGTAATCATCATATAATTTGCAGATAAGACTTAAGTTATCCACTCGAAAAGGAGATAATTCCATGAACGACATATCTAAAAAGTACAATGATCCTTATACAGACCGAATAAACTACATTGCCGAACTTGTCACACGTATGCTCGAAGAGTCTGTCTCCTCCGGTGAAAGAATCTGGGCAGCATCTCACCTCTTCGGTGTCGCCGACCACGCAGCTCTTCTGGCCGGAATGCGGGGACAAAACGTCGAGCTTGCCTATATATCAGGTCTCATGCATGATCTTTATAAGTTTACTACGGGAAATGTAGCCGGACATGATAAAAAAGGAGCCGAATTCGCCAGGCCTCTGTTAGAAGCGAGCGCGATGTTTTCCGAAAAAGAAATAGAGGCCATCTGCGGAGCGATTTACTACCACAGTGACAAAGCGCACAGGCACCTTCCCTTAGATGAAATCCTGAAGGATGCAGATGTCATGCAGAGCGTGCTCTCGACAGGAGCACGAGTAATTTCGAGAAAACAGTCACAGCGATGGAACACTCTGAAAAATGAATTCAACTTTAAACTTTAAACTTTAAACTCCGGTCATCGATTGCTTTCTTTACACCGTAAATATACATTCAGCCCATATCTCACGAACACTCGTCAAAGAGATATGGGCTGACTTTACAAGCATTGATTCAAAAGCTCATTTACGGCATCAGAAGCCGCGTAAGATCGTTATACATGACATAAACCATCAGAAACATCAAAAGTACGACCGTGATCATCTGTAGCGTTCCTTCAACCTTTTTATTCACCGGTCTTCTCATAATCCCCTCGATCAGAAGGAATACGAGCCTTCCGCCGTCCAAAGCGGGAATCGGCAGAAGATTCATAACGCCGAGATTGGCAGATAAGAGAACGATCATATTAAGCATGTTCATCCAGGTGATAAGAGGACCCTCATCTTTAGTCTCCTCATATGTCGTGCCGACGATATCAACAACGCCGACAGGTCCGGAAAGCTCATCCATTCCGTAGCGGCCGGTAAAGAGCGCTCCGAGCGACTTCAAGACGGTTCCGATCCAGTAACGCATCTCGATCACGCTGTATTTCAGAACGCCGATCGCGGATGTATTGACACGCCCCATATTATACGAAAAACCGAGATTCACGCTTCGGTTCTCATACGGAACGATTTTCTTTTCTATCTTCTCGTCCCCTCTTTTAATAGTCAGAGCGACTTCGCTGCCGTCCATCGGATTGCTGTCAAAGTATTCGTTCAGCTCTTTTGAACCGTCAATCTTCGAGCCATTGATTTCGGTAATTACATCACCTGCCAAAACACCGGCCTCATCGAGCGGCGACCCTTCGGAAACGGCGTTGATAGTAGCCGGCACATCATCCAGATTATAAGTAAGGCCGAGCATATAGCGGGAAGTAACATCCGGCACATATGTGATGTTTTTCTTTTCGCCGTCATGATCTGCGGTCAGGGTGACCGTATCTCCTTCGTTCAGGTCATTGAGGGCGAACCACGTGGAAACATCTCTCGCTATATCGACGCGTTCTCCCATAAAAGAAGTAATCGTATCCCCGGCGCTGAGTCCCGCACTTTCTGCCGCAGAATTCCCGGCTACCGACAATACTTCCGCGGGATCATAACCGACTACACCGATAATTATGATGGCACATATGAAGGCGAGGATAAAGTTAAAAAGCGGTCCCGCAAATATAATCGCGGCTCTCCTTCCCACCGATACACTCTCGAACGAGCCTTCCTCGGGAACTCTTTCCGCTTCGGAAGTCTCATCATCCTCATCGTCATAATATCCGTCCATCATGCCCTTCATCTGGCATGATCCCCCGAACAGAAGAAGTTTCAGGGAATATCTCGTCCCGTTATGGACGGTCGTCAGGATCCTCGGTCCGAATCCCATGGAAAATTCTTCCACATCCACACCATTCAGTTTCGCGACCAGAAAGTGTCCGAATTCATGAAACAGTATGAGCAGCGAAAAAATCAAAAACGCAATAATCCACTTCATAAAAACCTCTTATATCATTAGAGCCCAGGTATCGCAATAAAAAGGATATCAATAGAGCCCAAGTATCGCAACAGAAAGGAAGTATATGATGGGAGCCGTAAAAATAACACTGTCAAAACGGTCAAGAATTCCTCCGTGACCGGGAATCAGTTTTCCGTAATCTTTAATTCCCTTATCACGTTTCACTGCTGATGCGGCAAGGTCGCCGACCATAGAGATAAGGGCACCGGCTCCGCAAATGACAGCGTAACTGACAGGCGACTGCTTGAATACTGCAGCGTATACAGCACCCAAAAGAGCCGCTCCCACTACTCCTCCTACTCCGCCTTCCACGGATTTCTTCGGACTGAGTATCGGCGCCATCTTATGTTTACCGATCAGCCTTCCGACACAGTAAGCACATGTATCAGATCCCCATGAACTCAGGAAAATGAGCCAGACCAGAATTTTACCGGGCTCAAGATTTCTTGTCAAATAGATAAATCCCAGCATGACAGCCAGATAAATCATTCCGAACAGGCAGGCACATATCTGTTCAGCCTTGTATTTCGGGTATGAAAATACATAAACGAACATGGCTAACAGAAAAGTCGCCGTAATTCCGAGCAGGTAGAACTGAGGATTCCCCAGATACAGCGTTATATAATACACAGCCGCACCGATAAACCCCGCTGCGCTGAGCAGATTGACGGCCGTTTCCGGTTCATCCACCGCATCTCTGCTCCTGGCCTTGTACTCATCGCCTTCAACATGCTTCTGTGCCTTATTCCTGCGCACGACGAGCAAAGCCCCGTAAAACTCGTTGATGCCCGCCATTGAAACAAGAAACAATGTTACCAAAAGAACCGGCCCGCCGGTAATTATTGTCGCGAGTGCTATAAGGACCAACACGATTCCGCTGATCAGTCTTGTCAAGAACATATTTGCCTCCCGTTGCGATGTCTCAGATCGGAACATCGTACTTTTATACAGAACAAAAAGTCTCCCTCTGTCAGTTGCTCCTAAGTCGAAGTATAATAATTCATGCTTTAGGAGCCGCCGCACCATTTGTCTTATAACCACAAACAGTACGGCAGCCCCGTCATTTCACTACTTTTCCGTATTTCTCTTCACAGTAAGCGTCTATCTCTTCCTGAACGCCGAAAATCTCATCGACCGTCGGAGCCGCAATCACCTTATGGCGGGCCATGTTCTCCGCGATGATATCATAGATCTGCATAAAAGAGATGTCGCCCCGTCTGAAGATGGCGTTGGCCCATTCATTTGCGGCGTTGAACGCCGTCGGCATCGAACCGCCTGTCTTTATTGCCGAGACAGCCATGGGAAGCCCCAGAAAAGTATCATTATCCGGGACATCAATATCTATCTCCTTCAAAGTCTTAAAGTCAAGTGGTCTGGCAGGACTCGGAAGATGCGTAGGATATGTTAGCGCATACTGAATAGCGATACGCATATCTGATGGTCCGAGCTGTGCCAGAATCGAACCGTCCTGATACTCTACAGCCGAATGAATAATACTCTGCGGCTGAATAATGACCTCAATATTATCAACGGGAACATCGAACAGCCATCTTGCTTCAATGACCTCAAGACCCTTATTCACCATGGTTGCAGAGTCAATTGTAATCTTCGGACCCATAGTCCATGTGGGATGAGCCAGAGCCTCCTTTGCAGTGACATTCATCAGTTCGCTCTTTTTTCGGCCGCGGAACGGACCGCCGGACGCGGTCAGAAGTATCCGCCTGATGCCCGAATCGGCCCTGCCCTGAAGCGCCTGGAAAATTGCCGAATGCTCCGAGTCCACAGGCAGAATCCGAACACCCTTCTCCCGTGCGAGCGGAATAATGATATGGCCTGCGGTTACGCAGGTCTCTTTGTTTGCCAGTGCAATATCTTTGCCTGCCTCTATAGCGGCTATTGTCGGCCTGATACCGATCATACCGACGATAGCTGTCACTACTATATCCGCCTCCGGGATCTGACACATCTCAATGAGACCGTCCATTCCGGAAACGACCCGAATATTCGTATCAGAGAGCCTGACTTTGAGCGTGGAAGCTGCATCCTCATCGAAAACAGCGACCATCTTCACGCCGAATTCACGAGCCTGCTGCTCTGCGAGTTCGATCCTGCTGCCGCAGGCTATTGCTACAGCACGCATTGTGTCAGAGTGCATCCGGATCACATCGAGGGACTGTGTCCCTATCGATCCGGTAGATCCGAGAACTGCTATGTTTTTCATCAGATTGTCATAAGCTCCTTCGTCTTAGCTTCAACTGCCTTGTCGACTTTCTTGATGTACTTATCGGTAATTTTCTGAAGCTCATCTTCAGCATCAGCAATCTCATCCTCGGAAAGCTCAGAAGTTTTTTTCATCTTCTTATACGCGTCATTACCGTCGCGTCTGATGTTGCGGCACGCTACCTTTGCATTCTCTCCCAACTTCTTGACATCCTTGACAAGCTGCTTACGTCTCTCTTCAGTAAGCTCAGGAAAAACAAGACGGATTACGCGGCCGTCATCACTCGGATTGATTCCGAGATCAGATTTCTGAATAGCTTTTACAATTGTTTTGACCATCTTTGGCTCCCACGGCTGAATCTGGATCATACGAGCTTCCGGGACCTGAACGTTGGCTACAGACTGAATCGGCGTCGGAGAGCCGTAATAATCGACAGTAATCTTATCGAGCACATGCGGATTGGCACGTCCTGCTCTTACCGACTGAAGTTCTCTTTCGAGATTTGCCAGTGTCTTTGTCATTTTTTCTTCATATACTTTATTCTTTTCGCTCATTGTAAGCCTCCTTATACGGTGACAACTGTCCCGTCTATTATTCCATGTGCTGCACGTATAATACTGTTTTCTTCATTCAAACCGAAGACAAGCATCGGCATTTTATTCTCTTTTGCCATAACTGCCGCAGCGCCGTCCACAACGCCGAGACCTTCGCGAACAACATCATTTATGGATATCTCCGTAAACTTCTTAGCGTTCGGATTGGATTTCGGATCGTCGTCGTAAACGCCGTCAACCGATTTGGCAAGAAGAATCATCTCCGACTCGATCTCGATGGCACGCAGTACGGTAGCGGTATCGGTGGAAAAATACGGACATCCCGTCCCGCCGGCGAAAAAGACCGCTTTGCCGGCCTCAAGAGCAGAAACAGCTGCATCCTTGGAGAAAAGAGTCGTGAGCGCACCTATCGTGAAAGGCGTCATAATTTCCGTTTTCATTCCCTGTGAACGGAAGATTTCCGATACATAAATGCAGTTCATAACTGTGGCAAGCATACCGATCTGGTCAGCATGGGTGCGCTCGATGGCGTTTGAGGATCTTCCTCTCCAGAAGTTTCCGCCGCCGATGACAATACCGACCTGAACTCCTTCATCCATGACTGCTTTGACCTGGGCTGCCACCCCTTGCACAGTTGCTTCATCGAAACCGGTCTTCTTATCCCCTGCCAGCGCCTCGCCGCTCAGTTTCAAAAGTACTCGTTTCATAATGGACCTCCGTTAAAATATTGTTTCTGTCCCAAGTTTGAGACAAGTTTCATTTTGCGTATTCATCTCACGACCATAGACACGAGAATTCTGCGTCAGAGCCTGATTTCACCTTGCGCTTTCACCTCATGATTGAAGTTTCGGAAATTCTGCGTCAGAGATTAAAAACAAAGGACTGCCGCATCCACGGCAGTCCCCGAATAGACAATATTACTGCGGAACTACAGGAACTTCTTAATCTCCGCCATGAATGTATTGACATCCTTAAATTCCCGATAAACACTTGCAAATCGCACATATGCAACTGCATCCAGGTCCTTGAGGCGTGCCATAACAAGCTCACCGATAGTAGAACTGGGAATCTCGCGCACGCCGCTGTTGTAAATCTCAGACTCGACGCTGTCGACCAATTCCCTGATCTGCTGCGGAGAAATAGGTCTTTTGTGGCAGGCTCGAACAACACCGTCCTCTATCTTGTTCCGGTTGTAGGGTTCCCTGTTCATATCTTTTTTTACTACCATGAGCGGTATCATCTCCACCTTCTCATAGGAAGTAAAGCGTTTCCCGCAGGAATCGCACATACGGCGCCTGCGAATAGCTGTATTATCATCCACAGGTCTGGAATCTACGACTCTGGTATTATCTTTTCCGCAATATGGACATCTCATTTATCTGTTCCTGTTCTTTAAAA
>CAMYVI010000131.1 GCA_947302185.1 uncultured Lachnospiraceae bacterium | reverse complement strand
AATATAGTGTAAGGCGAAAAGCTAAGGCGAAAAGGCGAAAAAGCGAAAAAGCGAAAAGCGAAAAGCGAAAAGCAAAAGCAAAAGCAAAAGCAAAAGCTAAGGCGAAAAGTAAAGCCTGAATGAAAACAAAAAATAAAAGACAGTACAAAAGTAAATAAATAATTTAAATTTGTCTAACAAACACCAAAGAGGAGAATATAAAATGACAGACGATATGAGAATGATGGATGCAGCTATTAATGAAGAAGTTCTCGACGAAGTAAACGGCGGTGCCAACACAATCGAGATCGACGGCGTAAAGATCCTTTGCAGACGTCATAGGGTTCTTCAGGGCGAAACACTCTCACAGCTCGCACGAGATAACAACACGACAATAAAGGCCATCATGAAGCTCAACCCGATCATCAAGAATAAGAACGATATCCGTATCGGCTGGGTTCTCAGAATCCCGGTTAACTACAAGATCTACTAAAGATCAAATAGAAGATTTTTAATCTCTGACGCAGAATTCTCGTGACTTAAGTCGTGAGATGAATGCGCAAAATGAAACTTGTCTCTGACATGGGATACAAACCCGCGTCAGAGATTAAAAGCCTCCGGCGGATCGCAGCCGCGCATTAAGGAAGGTGCTTCGCACCATGCGCGGCGCGGCAAGAACGCCGAGGCGTTCTTGATCGAAATCGGATAGGGATCGAGATAAAAGGTCTGATACAAAAACGTATACATAATCCGGCAGAAGCCGGTCCCCTGCTTTAAATAAGGAAAAAACAAACCCCCTGCCTCACAAAGACATCAATCTTAGTGAGACAGGGGGTTTTATTCATACCAGTTTTATTCTACAGGAAATAGCAAAATCCTGTATGTCTTGAGATGCTTTATTTACTTATTTCTGAAAATTGTATTCAGGACCCCGCGTCCCAGGCTCGCACCGATATTTCCGCCGAGCGTCTTGCCGAAGGTTCCGAACTTAGCTCCAAATGTCTTTCCGACCTCGCGGCCTACCGTGCCCGCGACCGAACTTCCGACCTGCTTCGCAGCCCGCATCTTCGCAGCCTCTTCCTTCTCCTTCTCACGCTGAAGCCTTGCCTCCTCAGCAGCCGCAGCCTTGGCAGCCGCAGCCTCCTGCTTCAGGCGCTCCTTCTCGGCGAGAGCAGCGGCGAGAGCTTCCTCGGCTTCTTTCTGCTGCTGCAGATTGTGCCTCTCAAGGAACTCGAAGGCGGAATCGGGATCGACGGGAGTGGCGTATTTTCCGTAAAGAACACTGCCCTTGACGGCATCATTGCGGTCATCGTCCGTAATACCGCCAAATGCACTCTGCGGAGGCAGAATCTTCACCTTTTGGACCATCGTCGGGATACCTCCGTTGTCGAGGAAGGAAACGATAGCCTCGCCGGTACCCAGCTCAAGAATCGTATCATATGTCTTGAACGCCGGATTTTCGCGGAAAGCCTGAGCGGCCGCCCGGACAGCCTTCTGCTCCGCCGGTGAGTAAGCGTGCAGGCCGTGCTGGACCTTATTTCCGAGCTGCGCGAGAATATTATCCGGAATGTCGCGCGGATTCTGCGTTACGAAGTAGACGCCGACGCCCTTGGAGCGGATCAGCTTGACCACCTGCTCAATTTTCTCCAGCAGACTCTTCGAGGTATTCTTGAACAGCAAATGTGCCTCGTCGAAGAAGAACACCATCTTTGGCTTGGACAGGTCACCGACTTCCGGAAGATTCTCAAATAACTCAGAGAGCATCCACAGGAGGAAAGTCGAGTATAATTTTCCGTTATTGATCAGACTCTGGCTGTCCAGAATGTTGATCATGCCCTTGCCGCCTTCGCCCGTCGTGAACCAGTCATTCAGGTTGATTGCCGGCTCTCCGAAGAATACATCGCCGCCTTCGGACTCCAGTGCTACGATTGCGCGGAGAATAACGCCGATAGAAGCAGTGGCGATGTTGCCGTAATCCTGCTGGAATTCCTTGCGGTTGTCATTGACGAAATTCAGCATGGCCTTGAGGTCTTTGGTGTCGATCAGAAGCAGATTGTTGTCGTCGGCAATCTTGAAAACGACGCTGAGGACATCCGATTGCAGCTGATTGAGCTCAAGGATGCGGGCGAGAAGGGTCGGGCCCATCTCGGAGATCGTCGTGCGCAGCTGGATACCGTTCTTCCCGAAGATGTCATAATACGTGACGGGGAATCCCTGATAGGAGAAGCCGGCATCCGCGAGACCGAACCTCTCGATGCGGGCTTGCATGTCTGCGCTGTCCGTACCGGCATTTTTCGTGCCTGCGAGGTCGCCCTTGACGTCAGCCAGGAAAACGGGGACGCCCATGCTGCTGAAGGCTTCAGCCATGACCTTGAGAGTGACGGTCTTACCGGTGCCGGTGGCTCCTGCGATCATGCCGTGGCGGTTGGCCATGCGCGGCAGCAGAACCGCTTTCTCGCCGTCGTCTGTCAGACCGAGCCATACATTTCCATCGTAATACATATTTGCTCCCTCCTTGTGATTGATATACGCGACTTAATTGCATACATTATACCACAGAATCAGGGATAGTATTAATACCTGTGATGTTATTTCGGGAGGCGGGGGCAATCGGGGACGGTTCTTAACGGTCAGGGACGGTTCTTAACAAACAGGGACGGTTCTTAATCGTTAAGAACCGTCCCTATTAGGTCCCTAGCAGGGTCTCAAAAAAAACAATTAATCGACTTACAACCACAAATAATATGATACAATTAAGAATCTGAAAAAATAATAATATTGAGGGGGGCATTATGAAATTCAGATTAAAAGAAAAGCTGAGCATTCAGCTCATCAAAAACCCGGGCCGAATCGTTCTCGCCGCCATCTTCATCTTCAACATTCTCTTTATAATCCTGTCAGCCGTCATCATCAGGAGCCTTTCCCTGACCGGCACCGAATCTCTCAGCCTGCTTGAATCCTTCTTCTACACCGTGACCATGATCCTCGACGCAGGCTGCATCTCTTTCGTCATTGAAGACATCGGAAAATCCGGAATCTTTATAGCTATGGTCTGTCTCATAATCATTCTGATAGGAATGATCTCATTCACAGGCGCTGTAATCGGTTATATAACCAACACTATCTCAAGCTTCATCGAAAACGCAAATGCCGGCGGCCGCCGCCTCGTCATCAGAGACCATCTCGTTATCCTTAACTGGAACTCCAGAGCCTCTGAAATAATTAATGATCTTCTATATCTGGACGGCAAGCAGAAAGTAGTTGTACTGACCGAGAACCGAAAAGAAGAAATCCTGAGAGAAATAGACGAACGTATTTCCGATACGATACATCGTGAAAATGCAGAGACCCGCAAAGTCTGTCAGGAAATGTCCCTGTTCGAGCGCATAGCTTACTGGCACAGGAACAAACTTCGCAACAACATCACAGTCATAGTCCGTGAGGGCAACATATTCTCCGCAAAGCAGCTCCATGACATCGCTCTTGAAAGAGCAAGGTCGGTAGTCATACTCGGGGAAGACAATAGCCACACGATGTGCCAGTATGAATTTGAACAGGTGAGACAGAACGACAGGGGCAATCCCGAAACCATAAAAGCCCTGATGATCGTCTCGGACATAACCTCCGCAGAGTATTCAGATGACAATCAGAAAATCATTGTTGAAATACTCGATGACTGGACCTGGGATCTCGTAAATCGAATCATTCACTATAAGCAGGTTGACGGAAAATGCAACATCGTCCCGGTAAGAGTCAACGAGATTTTGGGGCGTATCCTCTCACAATTCTGTCTTATGCCGGAACTTAACCTGGCCTATAATGAATTCTTCTCAAATAAAGGCACGACTTTCTATGTAGAACAGAGAGATAATGAGGACGATAACACATATATTACGGAATATATGAAATCACATAAGCGTGCGATACCTCTGACTACAATGAAGTCGAAGGGTACCAATTATTTCTTCTATTCATCGGGCACCGACAGCGATTTAACCAGAACCGAAACATTTGCGGAAACATCCTTTAGTGTAGATTTGAACAGAAATTATTGGATCGAGACCAAAAATGTCATCATACTCGGCCACAACAGTAAATGCCGCGATATTATGCAGGGATTTGTATCCTTCTGTAAAGAATGGGACTATACGGACTCTATCTACAGCATTCTCCACATAATTGTTCTGGATGATCCGCAAAATCTCGAGAAGATGAACTATTATGCAGATTACCCGTTTGTTCTTGACACGATTCCTGCGACAGTCTATGACAAAGACATTATTGTAAGCACCATAGAGGCATTCGTGGCGGACAATGAAGAAAATACAAGCGTCCTGATCCTGTCTGACGACACAGCGCCTGCTGATGAAATCGACTCCACGGCATTGGCTTATCTTATCTATGTACAGGGCATCATCTCGGACAGAAAGCAGAAAATCCCCGGATTTGATCCGGAAAGTATTGATGTCATTGTTGAGATACTGGATCCGAAACATCATGATATTGTCAGCAGCTACAGTGTCGATAATGTAATCATCAGTAATCGTTACATCAGCAAGATGGTGACCCAAATAGGAGAAAAAGAAGCTATCTTCGATTTCTATAACGATATACTGCATTATGATGATTCCGATGACGAAACGGAAATAAAGAAATATGAAAGTAAGGAGATCTACGTCAAAAAAGTCACGGATTTCTTTAATACAGTTCCGGGAAAATGCACCGCAGGAGATCTCATCCGTGCAGTATGGCAGGCTTCGATTGATCCCGATATTCCGGAAGCCGATCAGTATCCTACAGTAGCTCTCGGATATGTCAAGCCCGAGGGGAAAATAACACTTTTCAGGGACGATCAGTACAGGCAGAGCGTGCAGCTTGAAGAACAGGATAAGCTAATAGTATTCACAAATCACTGAGCGTAAATATATATAAATATACATAATCTATAGTCACATGCGCAAATACACAAAAAACAGTAGATTTTTTTATAGCACTATATTACACTAAAGTAATAAAAGATGTGCACTGTTCAATACGATCTGCAGAAGGTTTTGTTGCAGGAATCAGCGTAATGTCTATTAGCTTTGAGGGGGCTATCAAAATGTATTTCAGCTTGTGTGTATGGCAAAAAAGATAACAGGAAGGCGCAGTAACAATGCGCCTTTTTTTGCTTGCACCGAGCAAAAGAATAATAAACGGCGAGGCGAAAAGATGAAGAAAATGAAAAGGATAGTATCACTGGTATTGGTCGTGGTCGTGATCATTGGCTCCCTGTCAGGATGCGGAGGCAAGGGAAAAATAAATGAGGTGCTTGATAACTTTGAAAGCGCATGCAATTCTTTCGATGTGAGTGAGATCCTGGACTGTATAGATCCGCAATATGCCGGGCCTGTAAGAGATATCTACGATCTTTACAGAATCGTAGCACGTGAAAAAGCAGAGGAATCCTTTGCAGAACTTATTCAGAAAATCTTCGGAGTAAAATATGACCCTTCGGATTTTCTCGGGGATCTGAAGATAGAAGACAGAATAATCAAATCGTCCGGCAGGCGGTCCACGGTAAGATGCGTACTCGCCTTTAAAATGGCGGGAGAATTATTCCGAAGAGACGCGATCATCAAACTCAAAAAGCTGAAAGACACCTGGTATATTACCGGCATTGAAATAGACAAATACAAGGATGACGACCGCTTTTTCGGAAGCAAGCGAACAGCGAATAATAGCTGACAGAAAACCGTTTTATCGATGAGGAGAGTTTTTATGAGGAAGCATATTACCTTTCTTATCATACTGCTTCTGCTATTTGTCCCGATTATGACAATTACGGGGACAAACGCATACGGAGAGACGCGGGCATTAAAAACACGCACAATACACGTCGTATATGACGATTCGGGCAGTATGGTCGACAGCAACGCCAGCTGGAGCCAGGCCAAGTATGCCCTGGAAGTATTTGCGGCCATGATGAATGAAAATGACCGGCTGGTCATATACCCGATGACCGCATATTCCATCAAGGATAATAAATCTCAGCACAGCGGTAACTGGCATAAGACCATAACCCTGACCGGCAGTATGGCGCTCAACGAGAGAATAGAAGCCGTGAGGCACATGAACGGCGACAACGGTACTTACCTGAATACGCCGATACAGACGGTACAGGGCGCCGGTGATGAGCTGCGCACAGCGGAAGCGGATGAGAAATGGCTCCTGGTCCTGACGGACGGCGCATTCGACAACGGCATCGACAACGGAGATCCGTCAGATCCGTCAGGCACCCGCAAGCTGGATCCGAAAGATAAAAAGGCCGTAGCCAATGCCTGTGAGTATGTTAAAAAAACGATACTCGGCTATGCGGGGCAGGACAATATCAGAGTCTACTTTATCGGCATTCAGGGTGTGGGAATGAATCCGCTCGAAAAAGCCGGATTGTCGAAAACCAGCGCGAGCGATACCTTTTATAAAGATGCTGCCAATAAAGAAGCGATTCTCGGCACTATCACGAAAGCGGCGAGAACAATATATAATCTTCAGACGATACCTGTTAAAGGGAAGGGCACGGCAGAGATCAACCCGGATATCCCTGTGGCCAAGTACGTTATATTTGCTCAGGGAGATAAAGTAAAAGTCGGAAATCTGCAATACCAGGGAAAGCCGGTGAAGACTGCAACGGATGAAGTCGATGTAGAGGTTTCTGCGAAGACGGATGCACGACCCGCCAATAAACCGCATGGCGATAAATTTGCGGGCAATCTCAAGGGAGAAATTGTCACATACCTGACCGAAGGAACGGGAGGTGCTCCGTTCCCGTCGGGAAAATACAGTTTTGACTGCAAAGCAGATACCGTAGAGGTATATTTTGAACCCGGGGTCGATATACAGATCCTGCTTGTCAATACCGAAACAAATGAGGAATTCAATCTCAGCAACGGAGTCGATTTTGTTGAATCGGGTTCCTATGCAGTAAGAATACAAATGGTAAATCCTCTGACAGGCGATATAGTAGATGCAAGTTCATCCGACCTGCTGAAAGGAGTGCAGCTCAGCGCGGCGGTCACCACCGATGCGGGGACGAAATACTATGCCGACGGAGACCTGATGGCTGCAGCCGGAGTC
>CAMYVI010000130.1 GCA_947302185.1 uncultured Lachnospiraceae bacterium | reverse complement strand
ACTTCCCGGATCAAAACGGAACCCGCCGGTATTCAATTCGCTTGCCCGGTAGACGGCGATCGTCCGGCGGGATGTTCTTCGGACGGCATAAATGACACTGCCCGCTATACCTGCGAGCAGCGCTATCGTAATAAGTACCGCCAGAATTCTCTTACCCTGTTTCATAAACAATAGCTACTCCATCATGAATGCCTCGTCGTTCCTGCCGCGCAGAGTAAGGTGTTTTAAGCACCTTCCTTACTTCCCGCCTGCGATCCGCCTGTAAGAATTCCGTCCCGTATCTCGACAACACGGTCTGCGTGCGCGGCAATCTCACGGTCATGAGTGATCATGATCACAGTCACGCCGCTCCTGTTCAGCTCTTTGAAAATTCCCATAATCATCTCACCGGAGGCTGAGTCGAGCGCTCCCGTCGGCTCGTCCGCCAGAAGAATCTTAGGCTCGTTTATGACAGCCCTGGCTATCGCGACCCTCTGTTTCTGTCCACCGGATAACTCAGTGGGAAGATGATTGAAATGCGTAGCAAGCTCGACCTTTTCCAGAGCCTGCATTGCCTTTTCGCGCCTCCTTGACCGCGGTATGCGGGCATAGGTCAGAGGCAGTTCAACGTTCTCCAGAGCTGTCTGATGAGGCAGAAGATGAAAAGTCTGAAAAACAAATCCCAACTTGTACAGACGAATATCCGACATGCGGTTCTCACTGCATTTTCCGATGTCCTCTCCATCCAGCAGAAGCGTCCCTTCTGTAGGGACATCGAGACAGCCTATCAGATTCATGAGCGTCGATTTTCCCGATCCCGACGGACCCATGACTGCAAGGTATTCCCCTTCTTCAACCTCAAGATTCACATCCTTCAGAGCGGGGAACTCGATTCTTCCGGTTTTATACGTTTTATAGATGTGCCTGCATTCAACAATCATATACGCTCCTTCAGACTCCGACTGCAGACTCAGAAAGTCTCTGCCGCCATATAGTTTCCCGGGTCATATTCAGCGGCGTCGCCTATCGGTCCTCCCGCGTCCATACCGCCCCCGTCATCGTACTCTACTTCGGGACCAAAGTCTCCGTCTGTGTTTTCTTCCTCCATACCCGTGTAGGCACCGTCAGCTCCGCCGGTAATATATTCGCTCTTCTCTGTCTTCACACCTTCCCGGCAGTTCTCATCTGGAAAAGCGATCAAATCTGTCAGCTCAAGGCCGGAAAGTACCTGGATCGTGCCCATATCGCTGTCCCGCTCTCCTATCGTGACATCGCGTTTTGTAAGCTTTCCCTCTCCGTCATCGACCCACGCGAACGGTGCGTCGTCTATACTTTCATCGATATACCATTCATCAATCCAGATTCCTTCAGTCTCCTGTGCTTCATTTGCATCCTCCTGTCCGAAATCCGGCTCCAGATAGACATGCTGTCCCATCATCAGCCCTTCGCTCGTCGGAAGCTCGACATAGAACGGATAATTTGTACCCGCTCCGCTGTCCATGCCGTACATTGCGGCATAATTATTGGACTGTTGATTCTCTCTGTCAATTTTGGTAATTGTCCCTTTCCAGATCTGCGTATCATCGACCCGGCTTCTCACGATAACCGGCATACCTTCTGTAAGCATTCCGATATTCTGCTCGTTGACCGTGCCTTTCACCCGAAGTTCACCGGTCTTAATGATCTTAATAAAAGAATTATCTCCTGCATTATAATCATTTACCTGTGTCTCCTGGTTATTAATCGACTGAACAACGCCGGAAATCTGACTGGTAACCGTGGAATTTGATATATTTTTTTCCGTGGCTTCAATTTCTTTCTCTTTTGCCTGAATATCAAATTCCTTCTGCTTTTGTTCCAGTTCCTGCTGCTTTATCTGAATCGTGTAATTCGCCTTCAGAGAGCTGTCAGCATTCTTTGCTTCTTTATTGAGTTCCGTGATCGTATCCTTCAGACTGGAAAGCTCCGCATTAAGCCTTTCAAGGTCGATTTTCTGCTGTTCAAGCGTATTTTCCAGATCATTGACATCGTAAATAAACAGCGGCTGCCCCTCCGTCACCTCCTGACCGACCTCGACGAGCACCGCCTGTATCGTATAATCGGAGTTGGCCTGGCAGCTCCATGTTTCCTGTGACTCGACGACGCCGCCGTATCGGTTGACTATACCGTCAGAAATACCCTGCCCGGTCAATGCAGCTACATCCGTCACGTAGACGACCTGGCCGTCTTCCGTATCAGCTGTTCCGTTAAGATAACGAATCAGTAAGAAAACTCCGCAGACTATACCGATCGTGGCAGCAATAATGATCCCTGCCCTGATCTTTGAAAATCCGGTATTATTCATGAAATCTCCTTTAGGAAATCTTTATTCTCAATCATAAAGCAGAGGTACCGTTCCGGATACACCAAATCCGGCTGCCGGCACTCTCACTATTCATCTCGGGAGCTGCATTCCGAGCTTCCGATAAGACACATTCTACCACAATTACCGCCGGTATTGAAATATTCACTCAAACTTCACATTTCATCCCGAATATATGATTCCATGCACCGTTTCTCAACAACTCAGCTGAAGACGAGTGTCACCTTGCGCGCGTATCATAGACTTACGTCACGAGTATTGCGCGATGAAGATTCAAGAACGCCTCGGCGTTCTTGACGCGACATGCGCGGCGCGTAAGCGCCTTCCACTGCGCATGTCTGCGATCCGCCGGAGGCTTTTATTCTTCATCGCGAGATTGTACTCACGATGAAGACGAGTATCGCTTTGCGCGCGTATCATAGACTTACGTCACGAGTATTGCGCGATGAAGAATAAAAAAGTGCGCATCGCGTCATAAATTGTGATATAGTTTAATTATTCTATATGAGGAGGTAAAGCCCGTGAAACTAACTATACAAAAAATATTTCTGGGAATACTCGCTATCGCAGTCAGCATCGCAGCAGCGGTTATCGGCATGTACATGGTCTTTCTTGCGAATATGCAGTTCCTCTACCGCATGCTGTTCGCGTGTGTGTTCATGTTCAATCCGATTCTGACAGGATTTATAATTTCCTTTATGTTCAGACGGGGAGAGGAGAAAGAACCGAAAAAGCCGAAAGAACCCAAGGAATCCAAATGGGGCAAAAAACGAAAGGACGAAGAAGATTCCTCATCCGCTGCTTATGCGCATAGTACTTCTGACCAATCGGAGTCCTACACAAATCAGTCTTACTCTCAGCCGACAGATTATAATCTGCCGGGCTCTGAAATTTATACCGATTACAGTGATACTGTAACAGCCGAAGATATATCCTCTGTTGAATCTTCCAAGTAGACCATGTGATTTCCAGTTACCGTTTGTATGGGTATCGCCTGTAAAGTTGAGAGGGTAAAACATGACCAACTACCGCATGATCGTTCAGTACGACGGCACACGCTATAACGGATGGCAGAAGCAGGGAGATACTGACAATACGATTCAGCAGAAGCTTGAGACAATTCTCACGCGCATGATCGGCGGCTCTCCGGAGCAGCCGGTCGATGTTCACGGTGCGGGGCGCACCGACGCCGGCGTACACGCCAGGGGCCAGGTCGCTCAGTTCAGGCTCGAGACTGACAAAACTCCCGACGAAATACGTAAATACCTCAACGAATATCTGCCGGATGATATCGGTGTTACTTCCGTTGCAGTTGCGGCTCCGAGATTTCACAGCCGCTATAACGCCTCGCAGAAGACATATCTTTACCGGATCTGTAAGGATAAGTCAAATCATGTATTTGACAGGAAATACCTCTATGAATACAGAGGAACACTTGACACTGCAGCCATGAAAGTGGCGACGATACAGCTCAGAGGCGAGCACGATTTTCGCAGTTTCTGCGGAAATCCCAAGATGAGAAAATCTACCGTGAGAAAGCTGTATGCAATTCACATTACCGAAACGCCGGACGAAATCGATCTCGAGTTCATCGGTGAAGGCTTCCTGCAATATATGGTCCGTATACTGGTCGGCACACTGATAGAGGTGGGCGAGGGAAAACGGGACCCGTTTTCCATGAAAGCGCTTCTCGAGGCTAAAGATCGGAATCTTGCAGGACCCACTGCTCCGGCAAGAGGGCTCACGCTGATGGAAGTGAAATACAACTGACTAAATGCACCGTAAAAGATATAATGAACGAGAGAAAGGGCTGCCGCACTATAGTGTGACAGCCCATGTTTTACTGTAAATGACCTGCTTCCGGTCTTTCATATGCGGCAGTGCAAATCATGCTGCATTTTATTTTGCGATGACCAGCTCGGCAGTCTCGACTGCCGTATTTACGAGCTCATCTATTTTCTCTTTCAGCTTCATCTCGCTTCTTTCGATAATCTTCAGCTGAGGTTTTGTTACCGGATGCTTTGCTACAAATATCGTGCAGCAATCCTCATAAGGAAGTATCGAAGTATCATATGTGCCGATTTTGCGGGAAATATCCACTATATCATTCTTATCAAATCCGATCAGCGGGCGGTACACCGGAAGTTCACACACCGCATTCGTACAAAGAAGGCTGTGCATAGTCTGACTGGCCACCTGCCCGATACTCTCGCCGGTAATAAGGCCCATATCACCGTTTACGTTTGCAAAATGCTCCGCGATTTTCATCATATAGCGGCGCATAATAATCGTAAGTTCCTCATGCGGGCACTGGTCATAAATGTATAGCTGAATGTCCGTAAAATTCACTATGTGAAGTCGTATCGGCCCCGTATACTGCGCTATGATTTTTGCAAGATCGATCACCTTCTGTCTGGCTCGATCCGATGTGTACGGCGGCGCATGGAAATAAACAGCGTCGATCGTTACGCCCCGCTTGGCAATCATCCAGCCGGCGACAGGCGAATCGATGCCTCCGGACAGAAGCAGCATAGCCCGGCCGGCCGTTCCGACCGGCATACCTCCGGGTCCGGGAATCACCTTGGAATAAATATATATTTCATCCCTGATTTCGACATCAAAAATAATTTCGGGATTATGGACGTCTACTTTCATGTCAGGATTGGCTTCAAGTATCGCCTCCCCGAGTTCCGCATCCACCTCCATAGAGGTCAGAGGATACTCTTTATCGACCCGGCGCGCTTTTACTTTGAATGTCGATTTACAGTCAGGATGCACCTCCCTCAGATATGACACCATATTCGCTCTGAGCTGATCGATTCCGCAGCTCTCATATATTACGACCGGACAGATCCCGACAACACCGAACACATGACTCAGGCGGTCGACAGTCTCGTCATAATTCCAGTCACCGCTGCAGAAAACATATATTCTGCCGCGGGTCTTCTTCACATCGAATTCACCGTCTATTCTGGAAAGTACCGTGCGTATACGCTTCGCGAGAGCGTCCTCGAATATGTGCCTGTTGTCACCTTTCAGACCGATTTCACCATACTTAATTAAAAAGGAATTGTACATATATCTCTCTTTCCTGTCTTTTATTCTTCACCGCGCACATCGCGGCAGATAACGCCGGAGCGTTCTTGAATTCAGTTCAACGCTCACTTTCTCCGATATCGTCTGAGCATCGGAAGAACCTCAGCGAGGACCTTCAGCACCTCATCCACCTCGTCCTCGGAATTGAGCTCTGAAAAGCTGAATCTTACGGAAGATGCCATCTCGTCTTTGGACGCTCCGATTGCCGTGAGCGTGGGTGAACCCGTCCTCTTGTGCGTGGAGCAGGCCGACCCTGCAGAGACATAGATTCCCCGGTCTTCCAGTGTGTGAAGCAGAACTTCTGCCCCCACCCCGATAAAAGCTGCATTCACAATATGGGGTGCTCCTTCGTCTCCCGTCATGCCGTGTACCACAACATTGTCGAGCCCGGCGAGTCCCGACCGCATACGATCGCGCAGAGTTCTCATATGAGCTGTTTTTTTCTCAAAATCCGTATATGCCTCTTTCGCCGCAACACCGAGACCTGCTATTCCGGGAACATTTTCAGTGCCGGATCTCAGGGCTCCCATCTGCCCGCCCCCGTAAATAAGCGGAAGAATTTTAGCCTTATCGCTCTTATAGAGAAATCCTGTCCCTTTCGGACCGTGCAGCTTATGGCCGCTCACAGAGAGCATGTCTATTCCGGTATCCCGCGGGTAAATACGGTATTTTCCGAAAGCCTGAATCGCATCGACATGATAAAGAGCATTCGGAGCCTTCCTTTTTTTGAGCCTGCCGATTTCCTCCACGGGCGTGACTGCTCCGATCTCATTATTGACATACATCACGGATATCAGTATGACATTCTCATTCAGCTCTTTTTCCAGGGTATCCATGTCTATCAATCCGCTTCGGCCGACCGGAATCCGAACAATTTCAAAACCTTCCTTCTCAAGCATTTTCAAAGGTTCGCCGACTGCCGGATGCTCCATCTGCGATGTTATTATTCTGTTTCCGGCACGGCGGTTAGCTCTCGCACCGCCGATAAGAGCCCAGTTATTGGCCTCGGTTCCTCCGGAGGTAAAATATATCTCATTGGGTGCGACCTTCAGGATTCCGGAAATCGTCTCCGCCGCCTCTTTCACATAATTCTCAGCCTGAATTCCCTTGGCATGCATAGAAGACGGATTGCCGTAATCTTCCCTCATGACACGGAAGACGATCTCCGCTGCCGCCGGTGATACAATTGTCGTAGAAGAATTATCAAAATAAATATCTCTCATATAAAATTCTCAAAATTTGTCCGCACAGGACACTTTCTTTTTGTCCTTCATGCGGATTGATAACGGTCGTCAAGAATATCTGCCATTTTAAGATATCACATCCGAAAATTCAAGCCCTCCGCATGCATTTCTATACGTGGGATTTCCCAAAGGACACGAACTATTCTGTCTTAATTGCGTGTCAGCTGTTTCTCTACCGGCAGATACAGAACAGTATGCCTTTTTTCGACCGCAATGCAATAATACTTTCCGTTGCAGAGAATGATCGGAACATGTTTTACATCCGTTGTAAAAATGCAGTCCGGTCGAAAATCGGGATCTGCATATCGAACTGTCTCATTCATCACATTCACATGCTCTATATGGCGTTCATCCCTATCTGTCATCACCCAGAAGGGATACTCGATACTTCCGGGACCGCACATAAAGCCAATCTGTTGATATCCGTGA
>CAMYVI010000129.1 GCA_947302185.1 uncultured Lachnospiraceae bacterium | reverse complement strand
GGAATTCCAGGGCTCAAAATGGACATCATTGTGCTCATGAGCCTGACTGTCTGCCGCTTCTTCATCCGGATATTCTTCCACGGTCAGGTCACTTCCTGAAGGTCCCTTTTCTCCGTTCCGGTTTTTCGTTGAAGAATCCTCCTCCCCGGTCTGGTCTCCTGTCTCCGGATCCTGCTCCTTTTCAAGTCCATCCTCTCCGGAAGTCTGTTCCGGAACAGCTTTCGGCTCTGCAGCTGTAGCTGTCATCGGCATAGATCCCGTCAGCAGCATTAGACAAATAAGCACTGCAAACGTACGAATCCATTTACTTGTTTTCTTTCTCATACTAGTCTTCTCCTATTCCCTGTTTTGTGAAGCCAGGAAAAAACCGAACTATGAAGTAGTATGCAGCATAAAGTTTCTTCACGACGGATTACCTGATCTTTTTGACTTCGACAAACTCATACGTCCGGTTCCGACCGAGGGCATACGTCACAACTCCGCAGCTGACATTGGCAAGCAAGAGTTTGTTGCGGTTCTCCTCCCCGGTGTAGTCGCCCCTGTCCAGTCTGACACAGAGCAGCCTGTCCTTAAGCTCACTTCTCAGAAAGAGATCCGGATAGGCCTGGTCCTCCGTCGCAAGAAACACATAGTCGCTTCCCCGCACAACCACCGCGAGAATCCGCTTCTTCTCCGCCGGAAACACGGATGCCAATGTCTGCGAAATAAAGTCCTGCACTTCATCCGTATACTGCAGCTCACTTCCATATTTCAGCTCTGTGCGCTGGTTTGAAAAAATAAATGCCGTAAAATATGGATTCATGTTCAGGTTGGAATTCCGGTCCGGGACCACATGCTGTGAATCATATACCTTCACTCACTATATCACATATAATCCGGAAGCACAAGATAAATCGAATATTTGTTCTATTTATAGTGGTATATCGCTGACCATCTTTTTCTTACGATCGCGCCGGTCGTATCAGCACTTTTTAAAAAAATACGGAAGCAGGCGGAAAATACCCTCTGCTTCCGTAATAGAAAAACTGATTTAAGAGAAGAATATTCTCTCAGAAGAAGAACATTCCCCCGCGCCCGCCGCAACAGCAATTGCACATAAGGTTAGCGAGACACAGATATGTGCACAGCTGAGAATTGGCGCTGTTGAAGCCGCCGTATCCATAGTTCTGATTCTGATGCTGATACCATGTTTCGCCGTTCTGCAGTGACTGCAGATAAGAAGCATACAGCTGGTTGCCCGGCTCCATATCCACTGCGCGTTTTGCGAACTCGAGCGCTTTCACGTTACTGCCGAGTCCGCGGTTAGCCATAGACGCATAATAGAACCAGCGTGCGCCTCGATTTTCCATCGGCACGCTGTTCAGAGCATTACAGGCTTCATTGTAATATCCATTGTTGATATAATTGCGGGCGGCCTGCTCTTCATTTGACTCACCTGCCGTCTGCTGAGCACGCTGCTGCTCAGAGTACTGCTGCCAGGCGTTAAAGAAATCAGCAAATCCGCTATATGCACCGTAATTAGCATAACCCTGATTTGCATAATCTCCGTCACGACTCCGGTCATAATTCTGCTGACCGTATCCGTAACCCGAGCTGCCATAACCCTGACCGTAACCCGAGCCGCCATAACCGGGACCGTAGCCGGCATTTCCGTAAGGGCTGGTTCCGCGCTCACGTGCATCCACAATCTGCCGGTAAGCTTCCTGCACTTCCTTAAAGCGCTCCTCCGCATACTCCGTGTTACCCGGATTCTGATCCGGATGCCACTTCTTACTTTTGTCTCTATATGCCTTCTTAAGTTCAGCATCCGTACAGGACTCGCTGACTCCAAGAACTTTGTAGGGATTAGCAATCATCTGCCGGCTTCTCCTTACTATCTATTTTTGTTCCAAAACAAAAAGAATTTCTACTGCAAGCTGTCACACCTTTTGTATAACAGTTGGGAGATATGACCCTAAAAGGCTGCCATCGATTCACTTCCCGGATTCCTCTTTTTCATCCCGCTTCTTCTTTGCAATCTCGAATTTAAGCCACACCCCGGAATAAATTATGTTACGCAGGATTTCAACGTCCTGAATAATCGGCAGCTTTTCAAACGCCTTCGCGCTCTCCGACATCATCATCATAAGCGTGTTCTCGACCAGGGCTTCAAAATCCCTGCGCTTCATCTGAGGCGACCACGGATTGTATTCGCCTTTTTTCATATCCTTGTCAAGATCATCGAACGCATCTAACAGGTAAATGAACTTTCCGAGATAAAATCCGACAGTCCGCAGTTCATCCGCCCATTCATCCTCCTGCATCACAAATATCTCTGCTGTGAGATTTCCGGTGTAACCGGCAATCCGGTCAAGATCGTATTCACCGGCATCTTCGGCAGCTGCGAGGGCCTGCACATTTGTCCTGACAGCCTCAGCCTGACGCGGATATCTGCCTATGACCTGCTCAGCATTTTTTCGAAGTTTTGCTGCAAATGCCTTTGCTCTCACGCTCCCCTCATCCCTCACATCGTCGAGACACTTGTAATAAGCCAACAGAATCCCCATATCCGCCGCGTATTCGGTCACCTCATTCAAAAGCATGTCATGACTATGGGCAGGATGGACCATGCATCGATGGCGCTCACTCCTGAGTGGCCGTTCATACAGCCCATTCAAAAGTATCGTAAGAAAAGTCATATCATAGGTAAGTGTGAGCTTGCTCGCAACCCCATGTCTGTTCCCGAGCACACGACACAGACCGCAGTAATAGCTGCGATAGCGGTCATAATCTTTGATTTTCAGTTCCTTCTGATTGACTGTTACATAACCAAACATGCTGAAACTAATTACTCCCCTGTAATGAAATCTGTTATCGCGTTGCTATTGCGGGCGCTGCACCTTCTGCACCTGCCGTCTCTGCCTCGCTGTGATGCCGGACTTGTCGGCTGTGTTACACTGTCTTCTCAAATGAATGATGGCATTTCGGGCAGGAAATCCTCACATGTCCCTTGCCCTTCGGAACACGGATATCCTGACCGCAGCCCGGGCACGTAAAATGCTTGTATGTCTTTCTGTCTGCAAATCTTCTCTGACGTATCCGGATAAATCTTCTGACTTTCTCTGTTTTCCTCAGATACCAATCATTTTCCGCAGCCCGCTTAGCGTAATTTCTGGAAAGCATACGGAAATACATATAAAGAAACAGGACCCAGATAACACCCTGAAGAATGGGATTCCTGAAGATAAATGACGCGACGATTAATATCAAAAGTATTCCCATCAGGAAGCGTCCGAGATCATCCTGACCGTAGCGTCCCATCATAAAATTGCGGAATCCGTTACCTATTCTGTTGAAAAAATTTCCCATAATAATTCTCCGTTTTGACAAGTCTGATTCGTTTTATCGGAAGCGCTCCGTCAGACTTACTGCTAAAACATATAGTATAACTAATGATTTTTGACTGCAAGAACACTTTAACTACTTTATGAATATTTTAGACAATAGTTCCGGGCAAAATGCACGGGCTGTCGCACACCGATCATGTCGGATCTAATGATTGGAAGCTTGTCAGTATAGCATCCTACATTAAATTCATGAGCAGTCTTCTTGCGACAACCCGTGTCATGTCTTTTCGCGCGGGGATATTGAATTCATGGCCGAGTCAACATTTTTCTATCCGATTCTGCACATCTGATTCCTGTCCGGCTGTCAGATATCGGATCCTGCAGCACGCTTCTCGCCTCAATCAGATACATCCTGCCTTCCTGCACCTGACATCCGGCATCTGTCATATTGTCAGATGTTTGATCTTACGGCTGTTTTCAGAGCAATCTCCATCATCTCATGGAAGCTGTCCTGTCTTTCCTCGGGATTGAGTGACTCACCGTTGAAGACATGGTCCGATATCGTCAAAATCGCAAGTGCTTTCTTGTGGCACTGCATAGCTGTGAGATAAATACCTGCAGCTTCCATCTCAACAGCAAGCAATCCGAGATCACGAGCCTTCTCATTGACTTTCTTGTCCGGATGATAGAAGAAGTCTGTAGAATAGATGCTTCCGACATCAGCCCGTACGCCCATTTCCTCCGCAGCGGCGACAGCATTCCTAAGGAGCTCATAATCAGCGGTCGGTGCCGGGATTCCCGGGATATCATATGAATTCACACAGGTAGAGTTCGTCGATGCAGACATAGCAATAACGACGTCGCGGACCTTGACATCATCCTGAAGTCCGCCGGCCGAGCCTACGCGGATGACCGCTTCTACCCCAAAGAAGTTAAAGAGTTCATAGATATACAGGCATGCAGACGGAATGCCCATACCGGAACCCATAACAGAGACTTCTTTTCCTTCAAATGTGCCGGTATATCCCAGCATATTTCTGACATCATTAAAGAGTACCGGATTCTCAAGATAATGCTCTGCGATATACTTAGCGCGGAGCGGATCCCCCGGCATCAACACGACTTTTGCAATATGTGTGCCTTCCTTGAGTTGCAGACACGCTGACGGTGAAAAGTTTTCCATAGCAGTTTCCTCCTAATTGTTTAAAATTATGTATATTACTTTTCTTGTTTTCCTCCCTGATATGAAGCTTCACTCCTCGAAAAGCTTCTGCAGGTTCTCCTTAAACGGCGGGTACACAATCCCCCTATCCGTAACTATCGCGGTAAGCAGCTCATGATCCGTCACATCGAACGCCGGATTATAACACTTCACTTCCTCGAGAGCCATCGGCTCCTTGTACCACATATTCTTGATCTCATCAGGATCACGAAGCTCGATCTTAATATCATCGCCGGTCGGGCAATTCATATCAATCGTAGATGTCGGTCCTAATGTGTAAAACGGAATACCGTAATGCTTCGCGAGAATGGCGACACCGGAGGTGCCGATTTTATTTGCAAAATCACCGTTCGCCGCAATTCTGTCACACCCCACAAAGCAGGCCTGCACCCAGCCGTTCTTCATCACGATACTGGCCATATTGTCACAGATGAGCGTCACATCGACCCCCGCCCGTTGAAGTTCATAACTCGTCAGGCGTGCGCCCTGCAGAAGCGGTCTCGTCTCATCAGAGAACACCTTCAGATCGATACCTTTCTCTTTTCCGAGAATAGCCGGACCGATTGCCGTGCCGTACTTTGATGTCGCAAGCGGCCCCGCATTACAATGAGTCAGGATGCCGTCTCCGTCCTTCACCAGGCTCAGACCGTATTCTGAAATCCGGCGGCACATTTCAATATCTTCTCTGTGGATGGCGGTGCACTCGCCATAAAGCAGCTCTATGATACGAGATACCGACAAATCAGCGTGATCTGCCACTACGCTCAACATACGCTTAACTGCCCAGCTGAGATTGACCGCAGTCGGTCTCGACGAGACAAGATAGGCACCGTCTTTTTCAATCGCCTCGCGGAAAGCAGCATAATCATCCGTTTCTTTCTGCTGAGCGAGCACATAAATGGCATATCCGGCACAGATTCCGATAGCAGGTGCGCCGCGGACTGCGAGGACTTTGATTGCATTATAAAAATCTTCCGCACTCTTTAAATCCAGATAAGTTGTTCGGTTCGGGAGCTGAGTCTGATCAAGTATGATGCAGGATTTTCCATCGTCCGCGAGTCGGACACTTCCGCTTTTCAAATCCGTTTCTGTTGTTGGCATGATATGATGTTCCCTCCGTAATCTGCATACTTTAGTTACAATTTGCCTTCTCATACTTTCCTCTTCGTTCCTGCAGTAGAAATACAGTCATAAAAATGCAAGCAAAACCTTTTCGAATATTGAGGCCGCTCAGGAAATTCGAACGGGAAGTATTCAATATATAACTAATCTTATTTGAAAAACCTGAAAATTTCAACATGCTGTTGTGCAAAGATATACACACCATTTTCTATCAGCTCTTTTTTATATTTTACTCTCGCACAAATGAAATGTACCTTTGTGTACTCTTTTTTAATCTTTTACTCTCGCATAAATGAAATACTCCCTTGCGTGCTCCACAAGGATATCCTCCTTCAATCATGTCTGTGATCCGCCGTGCCTAAGCATGCGTAACAATGCTCCGGCGGAGCATTGTGTAGCTGAGGTTTTTATTCTTCATCGCGAGATCCGTACTCACGATGAAGACGAATGTCTCCTTGCGCGCGTATCATAGACTTACGTCACGAGTATTGCGTGATAAAGAATAAAAAAAGAAGAGCACATCGAAGCATGCGTGGGGGACATGTACTTCGATATACTCCTCTATAAAAGAAATATATATAAATAGTCCGGCAACCGGCTCCCCGGTCTTCAGGCTATATTTAACAATTCCTCCGGCGTTCGGAAAAAGACAGCTCCTCTCCGAGACGCATGAGAATTTCGGCACCTGAACACATTTTTCTATGGTACCCTCAAAATCTGCGTCCTCTCAGCCCATCCTGCACAAGCACTTGGATAACCTGCACGATCAAAGCCAGGGCACATCCTGCAAATAACAGCCTTACGTCTCTCACCGCATTCAAGCATAAGCCGAGCAGACCGAATACCAACATTGCAACGGCACAAATCATAAGAACCCTAAGCACATCCCGAACCATGTCAATACCGACAGGAACTTTCCACTCCGGTTTCTTGCTGATTTCGTACCTTCTGTCTTTCATTTCATAGTATGCTGCCGCAGCCTGATCCGGTGTTCCGAACTCACTGAGTATGTCCCGGACGTCATTTGTATCCGGCGTGCGGTCTCCAACATACACTTCAAGCATCGAATAAATCGTATCTTCAAGCTTTTCCCGAGCAGCTTTTCTGTCTGCTCTCGGCAGCTGTTTCAAAACTTCCTGTATATATCGTTCAATTTTATTTTCAATATAGTTGCTTACTACCATGTTATACCTTCCTGGAGGCTTACAACAGATCATGACGCCTGCCGGCCGAAAATCTATATACAGTTTGAATTATATCATAGTTTGAGTCAAAGTAATATGAATAATATGTTAATTGAATTTAAACTTATTATGTAATCATTAATATAGTATAAGGCATTTTAACATATAATATATCTTATTTCAAATTATTGTTATTTATGTTTTATTATTATTTTTATTTCACTTTATATTTATTTACATCATATTACATTTATTATTTTATTTTATTGTACGCTTTATATTTTATTATATTATA
>CAMYVI010000128.1 GCA_947302185.1 uncultured Lachnospiraceae bacterium | reverse complement strand
ATCACGGTGATAGTAGACCTGGTCGGCGGGAAAACCTCCGGCAAATATTGACGCAGGGTTAATCGCAAGCGGCGCGGACATGGAGATCACGCCGTCTACGTCATTCCGCCGCGACGCCAGTGCGAGCGACAGGCATCCGCCCATGGACATTCCACCTATGTAGACCCTATCAAAGTGAGATTTCATAAAATCATAATCGTACCAGGCTTTGTCAACAGCGTCTTCCCAGGATGTCCGGAGCAGTTCCTGCGGGTACGTCCCGTGACCTGCGATATTGACGCAATGAACTGAGTAGCCGTAATCATTCAGTGTGCGCGCAAGAGGAATCATCTGTGCGCATCCCGAGGTGACTCCGTGAAGGAGGACAATGCCGATTCCGTTGTCACCCTGAAAAAGTGTCTGGTCGTTGGTATATATCATTGTTTATTCCTTTCAGAATTTCGCCGGTAGATACGCCTCATGACTCACCGGATTCTCCGTCGTATAATCGAATCGAATCCGAACAGGGCCCTCGCCGAAATCAAATGTCTCCTCCCGGGTCATCCCCCTGCTCCTGTGAAAATGCAGCAGCCGATCGAACCGGAGGTATTCCCGGAAAATCTTCATTTGCTCTTCCGGCAGACAAAGCCCGCTCACAAAGGCATCCAGCACCTCGTACCGCGCTGCAGCCGACGGGCGCTTTTTATTATATCCTGTTTCGACAAAGAAATCAGCCATCCGGTCAAAAAACGCAAACGCGCCGTCTGCCATGCCGCCGTTCTCCTCAAGGAACCGCAGAGTTCTTATGAACTGCTGCGAATTATAATACATCTCCAGAACATCACATACCCGGCGCAGGCGATCAAGCTCCTCATAGGATATCCACTTCGTCGCAAGGACCTCGTAGGGCGGCCTGACAGAGTAGCGAATTCCGTACTCTTCCGCTCTTTGCTCCATCACCGTCCCCTTAAGGACTTTGAGGAATCCGAGCTGCAGCTGGTCTGCGTGCAGCGCGTACACATCGTTGAAGGATCTTGCAAATGAAATAAGCCCCTCATACGGCAGCCCTGCAATGAGGTCAACATGGAGATTGATATTTCCGGCTTCCCGAAGTGCAAGCACGTTTTTTCGCAGCCTTCCAAAATCCATGGTCCTCTGAATTGCTTCCACCGTCTTCGGATTGGTCGACTGGATCCCGATTTCCAGCTGGATCAGGGCAGGTCGAAGACCCGCAAGGAGCGCAATCTCTTCCTCTCCGAGAAGGTCAGCTCCTATCTCAAAGTGGAAGTTCGTAATTCCGTTGTCATGGTCCGCAATATACTGCCAGATCTCCATCGCCCGCTTTCTGTCGCAGTTAAAGGTCCGGTCCACGAACTTGACCTGCGGAACCTTTTGGTCAATGAAAAACTGAAGTTCCCGCTTTACGGTCTCCAAGTCACGGAAACGAACCGTCTTATCAATGGACGACAGACAATAAGTGCAGCGGAACGGACAGCCGCGGCTCGATTCGTAGTAGATAATGCGGTTGTCGAAGTTCCCAAGGTCCGTGTACAGGAAAGGAATCTTGTTCATATCCGAACCAGCCTCCGGGTTGATTGGATTATAAACGATACGTCCTCCATCCTTCCATGCGGCACCGGGAAGAGTCCGGACGAACTCCCGGAGCTCATGCTGCTCCAGATCATCCTGTGATACAGCCTCCATCCGCAGGGCAAACGACTTCTCCCCCTCCCCGCACATCACAAAATCGCAGGATCCAAGAAACATCTCAGGACCATAGGATGCCTCGGGACCGCCGGCATAAAGGATGACTGTATCACCGAGCAGAGCCCGAATATCAGCAATCAGATCCGTCACGATCTGCGTGTTCCAGATGTAGCAGGAAAAACCGATGATATCCGCATGATAAGCAAGGATCCCGGCCAGTATGTCCTGATACCGGTCATTGATCGTGAACTCGGCGATCTGCACAGACTCGGCATGGCCGGATGACGCACGAAGACTATAGATGGCGGGACAGGAATGTATATATTTGGCATTGACGGCAACTAAAAGAACTTTTTTCATAAACTAAACTCCAGCATCAGATTACATGAAAATGCTGCAATGCTTTCCACACGCCGTCATCGTCGATGTCAGCCGTCACATAATCGGCACTCATTTTTACCTGGTCACCGGCATTCCCGAGAGCAACACCGATTCCGGCGTATTTGAGCATCCCGATATCATTTTCACCATCACCGAACGCGATGATTTCATCTCTCGAGATTCCCTTAAGTTCGATATACTGCCGGATTCCCTCGAGCTTGTCTCCGTTCCCCGGTATGATATCAAGCCCATGCCTGCTCCACCTTGTTATGTTGCAGCCGGGCAGCTTTTCTATGAACGGTCTCTCCTCGTCTTTGCTGCAGTAGATGACTCCCATGTAAATCGGCTCGCCGACATACTGTCCGATCACCGGGATGTTGGTATGAATATCCCTGTGGGCCGACCGCACAGCTTCATTCACGAAGTTGATATACATGCGGTCTTTGGAAGTCAGAATAGCCGGAATCTCACCACTCTCAAATATATTGACCATAGACCTGAGATTCTCACCTTCCATGGGTGACCCGAACAGCGTTTCCAGGCTGCTGTCCAGACAAAGCTGTCCATTCAGTGTGAGATACGCGTCGAATCCATAGCCAAGCAGCCCCAATTCCTTCATCTCGGATATATGCCGGCCTGTAGCAATCGCGCAGAGAATTCCCTTCTCGCGGAGGCATTTCAGCGCGCGAAGGGTGCTCTCCGGAACACACATCGTCCTGTGAGAGAACAGGGTCCCGTCTATATCAAAAAACGCTGCCTTAATGCTTCTGTTTACTTCTTGCATACATCCACCCATTCCTCAAAGGAAGTAAACCGCTCGAGCTGATCAATAGTTGTCTCAACCGCGCTGTTCTCAGATCCCGCCGCCGGAAAGACCGTCTCATGGTCACGAAGTGAGACATCCAGATATACTTTAACACCTTCCTTAAGGGCAAACGGACATACGCCTCCCGGCGGGTGTCCCAGATACTCTTCCACAGATGCAAAGGGAATCATCTTTGCCTTTGCATGAAACCGGGCTTTGAACTTTTTGTTGTCTATTCTCGACATGCCGGACACGACGATGACAACTGCTTCATCCCCCAGGAGAAATGCCATTGTTTTCGCGATTCTGTCCGGCTCAGTCCCTACTGCCACCGCGGCAAGCTCGACGGTGGCCGACGAGGTGGGAAATTCCAGGACCTTTCCCGCAAGCTCTGTGCCTTCAAAAAATTTTTTGACCAGTTCTACTGACATGTTTCCGTCTCCGTATTTGTTCTGATTTGGTAGATATTTTACAACAAACAAGAGACCTATACCAGTCTTTAGCGCAAAGAAGAACGCCTCCTGGCCTCATGCCTGAAAGCGTTCTTCACATCTTCTTTACGACACTTCTGCAATCAGAAATATGTATGATGATTTGCAGTAAGTTGTCATTCATCATCCTCGCGAACGATTATTTTCAAATCCGGATTGATACCGTAAAAGTCCTTATACCCTTCCCACTCAAAATCTTCCTTCAAAGTTATATCACGGACAAAGTTCTCATTGCGAAGATGTGTGATCGTGACCTCTGTGGCTCCTTTGGTTTCCTCTCTTTTTATATACTGCAATCTTTCATAATCCTGCCTCATAATCCCTGCATAAATGCATATGTAGAAGCCAATAGCCGCAAATGCGATAACTTTAATATATTTCTGCAGCTTTTCATTATAGAGATACTTATCCCGTGTCTCCGGCATCAACGCAAGCAGCTGATATATGAGCACGATCCAGAAAATATAGCTTCCACAGAAACATCTGTAGGACATGGGTGATACAAGGAGAAATGGAGCAGCAGGTATCACAATCGAAATGATGGCACCCATACATTGCCAAAACCTTCTTGCCTGCCAGGAAAACACACCAACTGTCACAACTATAGCCAATAATACCAAAAGCAGGAGGGCAAGAGTCACAAGGTTCTTGGCTGCATGATCATACTCGCGTGTCTGATTGGCAAGCAATATGATTGGATTGCCAAAACAGATAACAGCCGTCCCGATATCAGCAATTTTTCCGGCAGTTCCGTCAAGCTCTTTTCTGCGTTCTTTCCACAGCAGGAAAATAACCACCGTAATTGAAATAACAATCAGAGGAAGCTCCAGATAGCATATATTGATGATCCTTCCAAAACGATTTACTACAGTTGATGCCATATTGGATGTATTTACACCCCGATAAAAGTCATCACCACTCGCAATTTCTCTGTACGTTGAATTTGAAAACATGAGTGCGATTCCGCCAATGACTCCGGCCAGATATCCCAGTTCCGGGAGTCGTACCCTTTTTTCGGCAATAAATGTATACAAAATCATAAAGACGGCCAAACAGAAATTATAAATCGAAAAATGCTCAACGATAAGACTGTTGACCATACCCAGAGCAATAAACCCGATTACAGAAATATATGTCACGGGTATATTCTCCCCGTCTAAACGTCTATAGACATATCTAACATAAACCAGACTGAAGGCTACAGACGTAATGTAGTTCGCAAACCCCGATGTCCACCCAATCGTATCCGAAAAAATCGAAAGAGGCATAAAAAAAAGGAAAATCACAGATACATACTCTGTCTGATTCTCATAAGATAGCCGATCCAGCATATATACGAGCAGTGTCAAAACCAGGGCTTCTGAAATCACTTTCAGCGGATAGAATTTCGCTAATAAAAGAATGATAATATATCCTAAATACCGTCCTCCATATCCATCAAACCAGTTGGCAAGGCGTTCCATTCCCATGGTGCTTCCCCATCTCAGATCATCGTCGCAATATGGGATGACGAGAAATAATACCGCAAATGCAATGAACAGAAAGAGATATTTTTTATATTTTTCCCTGACGTGAAGCTTCGACTCTGTTCTCCTGATGCTCATAATTTACGTCTGGTCCTTTCCTAAAGATGTCTGTCTCGCCGGATAAATGATTCGTACTCCTTGATATGATGTATTTGGGTCTGCCTTTGAGTTCCTCATAGATTCTTGCTATATAAAACCCAATGAGGCCCAGACTGATCATAATAATGCTCCCAATGAACCCCTGTAGCAGAATAACCGTCGTAAAACCTCCAAGAGCTTTCCCATTCAACTTCTGCACAAGTGTAATAATTCCGCTAATCAAAGATACGATAAATACCAGCACACCGCACACTGTTACAATCTGCATCGGTGCTGTCGAAAATGATGTGATATTATTTATGGCGTATTTTATAAGTCCTCTTGTAGACCACTTGCTTTCCCCTGCTACCCTCTCCTGAACATCATACGTGACAGATGTAGTTCTGAATCCGATCCATGATGAAAGCGCACGGAAAAACGCATATTTCTCTTTCATTCCGATGATAGCGTTGATTGCCTTGCGGTCCAGCAATTTAAAATCGGAAGCATTCTCCATATCGAAACCGCTGGCTGCACTGATAAGCCCATAGAATGTCTTTGCTGCAAATGCATGCATTCCGCTCTCTACACCCCGACTGCTTTTCACACCTTCTATCACTTCATATCCCTGCTGCCAGAGACGATACATCTCCACTATTTTTTCCGGTGGATGCTGCAGGTCACAGTCGAGGACCACAGCACATTCACCCCGCGCTTCAGCCAGCCCAGCTGCAACAGCTGCCTCTTTGCCAAAGTTACGTGAAAAACTTACCCCCCTGATTTCCTGTTTTTCCGAAGCAGCCCTCTCAATCGCATCCCATGTCCCGTCTTTTGATCCATCATCAACAAACAGAATTTCAAACGGAATCTTCTCCCTCTGCAATATTTTTGAGATGACATTACCTGCCATCTCAATCATTGCTTCTTCATTGTAAGCAGGTAGGATAACTGTCAGCATATAGTCCTCTCACTCGCTTTTCTTGAACGCAAAATATCTCTGACCTGTATAATTAAGTACAACAAAAAGCCCCATACCAACGACCATGGCTCCGTTTTCCTGTATCGTGACAGGCATCGAAGACAGCAATTTGGCTGCAAGAGGCTTAGCAATTCCGTAGGCCAGAAGATAACATATGGCAATATTGATAATAAAACGCGCAACTATCTTCCAATCGCGCTCTTTATTCTCAAAGGTATAATATTTATTGAGAAAATAACTAACGATACTCCCGATAATGTAATTAGCCGCAGAAGAGATCCAATAACTGAAATGAAAAATGTTGTAGAATGAGAACATAACGGCCGTACCGACCAGCGTGTTGATGATCCCGACCAGAACAAATCTGATCATCGTCTTATCGATCATGTCTTTCCTCCATCATATGAACGATTCCCATCTGTCCTTATTTGCGGAGACACGGCGCACTTATGTTAGAAATGTTTTCCGATGTCTGCATGCAATTATCCATAAATCAGACATTTTGAATAATAAATGCTAGAATTGATATGATAAAAAAAGGGCACGAAATAAGCGATTAAATGCCTAAATTTCGCACCTTAAGCGGATGGTTCATAAAGTCTACTTTTTGAATCTAGTTCTAAAGGATTGTTCTCTTGATATAGTTTGTAACGCCTGTAAAATGTTGTGTAACTGACCTTAAGCATCTCCGATGCCTGTCGAATCGTAATTTTTCCTGATGTACATTCCTCGCATATCTTTTCAAATTCATTCGGCATCTCGATCGGTGTTCTGCCAAGCCGGATTCCTTTGGCTTTCGCAGCCATGATTCCTTCTGCCTGCCGTTGCTTGATGAATTCTCTCTCTGTCTGTGCGACATATGCGAGAAGCTGCAATACAATATCCGCAATAAGGGTTCCGGTAAGATTTCCTTCCTTCTTCCTGGTATCAAGAAGAGGCATATCAAGAATCATAATGTCTGCCTCTATCTTTTTTGTAATGTACTGCCACTGCTCCAGTATCTCATCATAGTTTCGGCCCAGACGGTCGATACTTTTTACAATCAGCAAATCACCTTTTTTTAATTTCTTGATTAGTCTCTTATACTGTGGTCTATCAAAATCTTTACCTGATTGGTAGTCACAATAAACATTTCTTTCAGGAATATCAAACCGTTCCAGCGCAAGGAGTTGCCTGTCAATATTCTGCTCTTTTGTCGATACCCTGACATACGCGTATTTCTTCATAAGTCCTCCTGTATTCCAAGCTGAAAACAGTAG
>CAMYVI010000127.1 GCA_947302185.1 uncultured Lachnospiraceae bacterium | reverse complement strand
TCCGCCTGCTCTGTCTCTGCGGCCTCAGCTTCAGCCTGCTCTGTCTCTTCGGCCTCAGCTTCCGCCTGCTCTGCCGCTTCGGCCTCAGCTTCCGCCTGCTCTGCCGCTTCGGCTTCAGCTTCCGCCTGCTCTGCCGCTTCGGCTTCAGCTTCCGCCTGCTCTGCCGCTGCCTCTTCGGCCTCAGCTTCCGCCTGCTCTGCCGCTGCCTCTTCGGCTTCAGCTTCTGCCAGCTCAGCCTCCGCCGCACTGACTCCCGCTTCTAACAACTCCTTCTCAGCCGCTTGTCTCAACGCTTTCTTTTTCTTATATCTCTTCGCCAGGATTACAGAACTCGCAACCAAGCCTGCTGCAGCACAAACCACCATAATCGCAATTTTCTTATCTCTCTCTGAAAGCTCAATTTCCTTCAGTTCAGCCATCTTGGCAAGAACTGCGGATTCCGCATTATCCACAAACTCTCCGAATTCGTGCATTCCTTCAGCAAAATCGATATCTTTAATTTTTGCGAGAAACTCCTCGGCTGCAGCTTCATAGCCCGCCATAAATCCCTTCATGACTGATTGCTCTTGCAGTTCTGAAAATGCATCCCTGCTCCTCTCGCGAATTACCTCAGCCACGTTATCACCGCTGTTCTTAAGTGTCGTATACAAATTCATAAAATCCTGCATTTCCATAACTATTTCCCATCCTTATTTTCATTTCTGCTTAAATGCTTTCACAAGCATAATTACCATTTCTTCATCAGTGCTCTCACTGACATCATTTCCCGGAGAATGCCATCTTACAGGAGAATCTCCATTTCCTTTTTCAGCATCTGCATACCCTGCTTCTCATAAAATTTCATCGCTGACGGATTACAAGCCCACACATTCAAGGTGAGATGATAACTCCCTATCCCTTTCGCATATTCCCGTATATAGTCGAATATGATCTGTCCGATCCCATGCCGTCTATAAACTTCATCCACACACAGATCGTCAATATAAAGCTCTCTTCTCGGATTCAGATTATCTGATTCTGCAGTATCGATAATAACACAGAATCCATAACCGAGAACATCCCCGGTCTCCTCGTCGACAGCGACAAATATCGGCCTGCTCTCATCCTCCATCAGCACACTCAACTGCTCTCTCGTGTATTTTCTTCCGCCCTTCTTAAAAATATCCGGACGACCGTCTGCATGTACATTATTTACCTGCAACAGGATATCCTGAATTCTCGGCTCATCGCTGTGAGACGCTCTCCTCACACTAATATTCATATTATAAAATCCTTTCGATCAACGCAGTCAGAAATCCGCCGCTCCACAGCACTGAGAATCTATGCAAATTTCAAGTACGGCATTCGATATACTTCCGTACTGCTTCTTTTTTATGTATCTCTGTCATTAAAAGACACTTATTATTCTGATTTCATACACTTATAAAAATTGTACTGATAAAAATCCATAATAAGAAATATTTAAAGCGACCTCTTGCGGCGAGAGGCTCGGCATATTTAACAAAACAGCAAGACAAATATTACATAAAGGCACAAAAAAAATAATAATATTATAAAACAAATGCTCACTCTTTACTACAACTGATTATTTCAACATGCTTGAAAAATAGTTTACTTAGCACATTTACCAAAATTCCTCTTTTAAATTTGACAAATATCACAATCCGTTTTATAATCACACGCGTTACATAGATATATACATCTATGCATAACACTATTAGGACATTTTTAGTAATTGCCCGGGTAGACAAGCAGTTACCGTTTTTAGAAATTGCCGGGTAATCATGAAGTTACCATTTTAATAATTGCCGGGTAAACAAGCAGTTATCATTTTCACGTAACTGCTCAGGTAGACAGGCAGTTATCATTTTCATGTGACTGCTCGGGTAGACAAACAGTTACCATTTTTTGATAAAAGAATTTCAGGAGGAAATTATGGCAGCAAGAAAAACAACTACAAAGAAGGAAACAAAGACTACTGCAACAATCGTTGACAATGCTACTGCAAAGGTCGCTGAAGTAGCTGATGAGGCAAAGAAGACAGCTGCCGCTGCTAAAGACACAGTCGGTAAGAAAGCCGCTGCTGCTAAGGATACAGTTGAAAAGAAAGCTTCAGCTGCTAAGAAGACAGTTAAGAAAGTTGTAAAGAAGGAAGAGCCTGTTGTTACAACTACTGTTGAGTTCTACGGCAGATCCGTACTTGTATCTGACATTATTGCCAAGGCTTCCGAAGCTTACAAAGCTTCCCGCGAGAATGCTGTCATCGAGACACTCAACATTTACATCAAGCCGGAAGAGAACGCTGCTTACTATGTAGTAAACGGCGAGGCATCTGCTGATTTCAAGGTAGAGCTGTAAAACCGGTTCTGAAAAACAAGTCTCTAAGTTATCCGACAGGAACCTTGTAAACCGGAAACTTGTAAATCAGATAAATAATATCAAACCTCTCTTTAATTTTTGTGTTGTGACAGTCAAGGGGCTGTAGCATTAAGATGAAGAGCCGCTATACATGGCAGAAGTTATTTGCAAATATCTGCCATATATTGCGGCGATCCAAGTCTAATGCTGCAGCTCCTTTTTAATGGCATTTTCTACTCTAAAAAACAGAGGTCCGACTCGCGTCAGACCCCCGTCTCTCATTTAAAACTAGTTATGCTGTTTTAAACATCAATTCTACGATTCTGATCAGCCTCTTGGGATATATGCTCCGTTCGTATAAGCTGTCGCATAGTTGTCAACGTATCCCCAGTTTCCGGTATAATTCGGATCTGTCGGGTCAATATTTGTGATAGCCCATGCCTGAGGCAGCGTTCTGAGCGGTGCAGCCAGATTCGTTCTGCATACACCCAATGTTCCGGCATCTACAAAGTTGAAGACCCAATAAGCATTTCTTACTCCGAGTCTGATACATCCGTGGGACTGTTTCGTTCCGAGCAGATTATATGTATTCGGATTCAGATTATGATCATTTGCAGAACCGCATGCGATTGAATGGAAATACTCACCGGTATTAACATGATCATACTGTCCTGTGCCCGGACGAATCGTCCATGCTTTACACTCTGTACCATATTGTCCGTAAGACGGTCCCATCAGAGGAATCCATCTCTGGATATAACCCGTCTTTCTCTCACCTGCATCTGTCGGTGTAGAATCCTTTCCGGGTGAGCAGAGGAATGCGACGACCGGAACATTGAAATCATTTGTACCCGGATACTTCGTATACCATGTGACCACGCAGCGTGCCGTATCAATTGTAAAGTAGTACGGGCAGTTCGGTCTTGACTGGCTGTTGTACTTACTTCCGACCGATCCGTACAGAGTACCGATATAAGGACGGTTATCAGTGTACTCACGTCCGTCTTTTCCTCTGAAATAGTAGTAGTAAGCTCCGTACTTCTTCCAGCCTGTCAGAAGGTTTCCGCTCTTATCAAAGTAATACTTACCATCTTCAAGGAAGGCGTCTCTGTAAGCATTGCCCTTGTTGTCATAGTATCTCCAATTCGATCCTACCTGCTGCCATCCGGTCTTGATATCCGGTGTATCGAAGTAGAATTTCTGGACAAATGCCTTCGTATATGTTCTCGTAATTACCTTTGTGTTATTTGCATATGCCGATGTCAGAGCGTAACCTGTTTTCATGTTGCAAATGTAGAAACTTGCATCATTATCGCCCGTCGGCATGATCTTCCACAGCTGGCTGTCGGAATTTGTCGCTGCAGTTGAGATGACCTCGGCTTTTTCCCCGGTACCCTTTATATCAAGATACTTGTTACTTGCAGCATTCTTGATCTTATAAATGCTTGCATCCTTCCTGATTAAAATAAAGCTCTGATCTGTATTGCCGCGCTCAGCATAAACCTGAACAGTTGCTCCGTTGGTCGTAGAACCGTCTTTAACTTCTACCAGACGATTTGTGTTGCCCTTCTGCTTCAGGGTCACCGCCGTATTTACCGGAATGTATGTGTTGATATTTGTCTTTGAAAGAGTCCAGTACTGAGCGTCGGTATTGTTCTGTGTGTACAGCTGGATATTCGTTCCAATATCTATATTGCCGGCCTCGGCGTCAAGTACTTTTCCGCTGGCTGCGTTAATAATGACGAATTTTGACTTGCTGGAATCCGTCGGCATGACGCGCCAGAGCTGAGCGTTTGAGCCATTTGCCGTATACTGCCATACATTCGTACCGTTGCCGGTTCCGCCGTTCTTAGCATCCAGTGCGACTCCCGTGTAGGCATTTGTAATTGTATAAAGATTACCGTATCCTACTCTGGTGAACTTCCAGAATTCGCCGCCGCCGTTGACTTTCTTCATCAACTGTACATTTGCCTGGCTATTCTTCTTCTGAGCTTCTGTTGACACAACAATCGATGCGTTGGAAGCGGACTGGATCTTATAAGTACACTTATCATACGGAAGTACTACAAGATTCGGATCGCTGATTGGTGTGAACTTCCATCTCTGTCCGCTGAGTCCCGTTGAAAGCGCTGTCGTAACGGATGTTCCGTAAGCACTCTTGTTGCCCTTTAATGTAAGAACATAATTCGGATCGCTCGTCGATACGATTGAAACGTATTTATTGTTCTTCTTTGAAACACGGATATACCATCTCTGTGTCGACAGACTGCTGTCTTCTTTCTGAACAACATTTCCGGCGTCTGTGGAATCGGCACCCCAGACATTTGTAAGAAGCTTGTTGGAGCAGAATGCCCTTATTTCGTATTTTCCGTTTTCTACCGGCTCAACATGGAAATATACTCTCTCACCGAGATTCGGTGCCTGAATCAGAACATTTGCATTATCGGCAATGCTTGAATCTCTTACAGCGATCTTTCTGGTTGTAAGAGCTGTGGACATTGTGTACCAGCCTTCTTTAATCTCCGCATCCTTGCCGGATACATCGACCGGATCGGTTCCCGATACTTTTGAAATGTTCCATTTCTGGGCAGCTGTATTATTCCACTGATAAATCTGAACATTCGCACCGTTAGATGTCGATGCATTTGCTACGTCGAGCACTCGGTTTGCGCCTGCATTGAAGAAAATGTATTTTCCGTCCGAATACTTTATAATTCTCCATATCTGAGTGCTTGCGGAGTTACTCTGTGTTGCCTGCAGGACGTTTGTGCCGTTGCCTGTCTTATGATCCTTCGTATCGAGTGCTTTATTGGAAGCACAGTTTACAACCCTGTACAGATTTCCGTAGCCGAGATATCTCAGTATAAATTTCTGAGCAGCTGTGTTATTTGAATCATAAATCTGCACATTTGCACCGCTTGCCGTACTTGCAGCGGCAATATCAAGAACCTTATTGGAAGACAGTGCCGATGAAATGCTGTAAGTACCGTTTTCAAGATGATCAGCAGTCGGATTAGTCTTTGCGACAAAACTCCAGCTCTGTGTCTTAGCGGATCCGCTCTTGCTCAGAATGATTGCTGTACCGGATGCTGTTCCCTGACCCTTGGTATCAAGTACATACGCATCGTTCTCAGCGGAGTAAATCTTGTAGGTCCCGGATGAGTCTTCGCGGATATACCACAGCTGATTCTTCGCTCCTGTATAGGACTTCTGAATTACGGAGATTCCGTCGGCTGCTGCTGCGCTGAGCGTCAAAGCTTTATTTGAACATGCAGCAACAATCTTGTAAGAACCGTCACCGAGCGGGATAAGGCTGAATGTAGCTCCCATATCAATGGCAAATGCTGCCAGATATGTATCTGTAGATTCAGATATCGAAGCATTTCTGATTTTTAAGTACTTTCCGCTTGTCTGATTTTTGATTGCATAATAGCCGCTTGCTATGTTTGCATCGAGCTCTTTCGGATCTGCACCTACTAAAGCTTCTTCCGCAACACTCACATCTTTCAGATCGTCAGTGGTGCTGGAATCCTCCGGAAGCTTTTCGTCATCCTTTTCAGGCTCTTTATCTGCAATAACCGCTTCTTCCTGGAAGTCCTTTTCCTCACCTGACTCGCTGTTGATAATTTCCTCAATTTTTTCGGGAATGCCATCCGTCACGATGCTGATCACGGAAGATGTATCCTCGATGAGTTCGCCGTTTTCATCATACATTGCAGAACTGTCTGCAAATGACGGCTGAATCTCGGCAACAGCCTGATAATCTTCCTCACTTCTGAAATAGAAGGTATTGCCGATTGCACCGTCAAGATAGAAAGCACTCTCTCCGATTTCAGCAGGAGCGGTATAGGATGCAAATGCGATCTCCATCGGATTTGCAGCAGTTTTAACTGCATAGGATTCAATCTTCTCAATACCGTCCTTTAAAATGAGAATTTTAAGACCGATGACATTTGCAAATGCCTCCTCACCGATAATCGCCGTCTTTTCGGGAACGACATAACTCTCACCTTCTTTTGCAGCCGGATAAAGAACGAGCCTATTTTTGTCCTCAACATCCGTCTTAGCGAAAAGCACGCCGTCTTCCGTAAACAGTGATGCATTCTCATCACTTACAATGATATTCTTAAGAGATGTCAGTGACTGTCCCCCGAATTCGGTGACGGTAGACGGAATCATAAGAGTTTCGGCATTCACACCCGAGAGAGCATCTTTCTCTACGCCGACAACTACATAGTAATTCTCATCATTTATGACTTCTGACGGAATGTTAACAGCTGAGAGTTCTTCAGCCTCTACGCCGGCCACAACAACTTCCGAATCGGAAACCTTCCTATAAATAAGTGATTCATCTGAGAAAACATCTGCTTCCCCTACAGTGTCTTCTTCAGTCTCTTCTTCAGATACTAAATCTTCGGATTCGTTCCCTTCTGTATATAACGAATCCTCTGAATCTTCAGGAAGACTGAAGTCTGTCTCTGCGAGGGTATCGTCAGCAGCAAAAGCGGATGTGCCTGTCGCTGTTGAGGTTACCATAGCCAGAGATAACAGAATTGCAATTAATCTTTTCTTCATAAACATTACCCCTTTAATGATATGAACACTGACTCCATGATATCTAAGCGTAATAAGATTACATCTTTTCACAGTTTTTTTCAAGCATTCCCGGCTTATTTAAAAAAATCGGAATTTTAAACCAATTTCCATTAATAAAGTTCTTATTTTTGTAATATGATTATTAAATTGCCCCAGGTAACATTCTGATACCGTACTTGTTCGAGTGTCAGAATGTTACCCGGGGCATGACCTACATAATCAATTCAAGAACGCCTCGGCGTTCTTGACGCGACATGCGCGGCGCGTAAGCGCCTT